>NZ_JBSFYC010000013.1:0-137017 GCF_053595675.1 Streptomyces sp. NPDC002446
TGGGAGTCAAATGGGGGGCGCGGGCGGTGCGCGCCGGGACCCTTTTCTTTCCTCCCGGGTGCCGCCGACGGTCAGGGGACGCGCCGGATCTGCGGCAGGGACGTGGCCGCGGCGAGGAAGAGCCAACTGGTGATGATGAAGGGCCAGCTGAGCGTGTGCCCGCCGAACGGTGTGAAGTAGGCGTTCACGGCGGCCGTCAGCACCGTGGTGACGCCCACGGCCACCAGGGTGTAGAGCGCGTTCGGCACCGTTCTGGCGAGGAACATCCCGCCCATGGCGACGGCCACGAGGACCGCGTTGTAGCCGTAGACCCCCGCGGCGACCGCGGCCGGCGGGGCACCCAGGGCCCAGGACACCAGGACCGCCCCGGCGCTGCCGGCGATGGCGGCCACCCCGAGGCGGATCCCGCCGACGAAGAGGCCCACCAGCATGATCGCGCCGACGTACCAGTGCGCCGAGAGGCCGACCTGGGAGATGTTGGCGAAGAACCCGTGCCACAGGTCGGTCCAGGTGTACTTCACGCCGGGGACCGCGGCGATCGGCAGGGCCGCGACGCTGCCCCCGGGCCAGACCCGGGTGAAGGCCGGGGCCGCCGCCAGTACCGCCCCGACGACCACGCAGAACGGCGCGGTCAGCACCGGCAGTTGCCAGGGCGCCAGTACGGCGGTCAGCGCGGAGTAGGCCAGTACGCACACGACCGCGCCGCCGATGGTCAGCAGGTATGTCGAGGGGTGCGGCCCCAGGAAGATGTACAGGGCGATGCCGGTCACACAGCCGCTGAAGCCCTGCGTGCCCATGTCGATGGTGTGCCGGTCGACGCCCATGGCGTACGCGGCCGCGGTGGCGACCGAGGCGCCCAGCAGGCCGAAGACGCCCGCCTGCCAGCTGCCCACGAACACCGCCAGCATGAACAGGACGCCGGCCCAGACGTTCGTCAGCAGGCTGAGCTGGCCGAAGCTGCGCACCAGCTGCGTGGTGAGGCGGACCGGGCCGGGGAGGCCGGGAAGCGCCGGGGCCTGCGCGGCGGGATCGGGTACGGCCGGCTTCCACGTGTCGGGAGTGATCACAGTGCCTCCTGGGCTCCGGACCTACGGCAGGACGCCTTGTGGCACGGCGTGTGTCGAGGACGGGGCGGGTGTCGAGGATGGGACGTGCGTCGGTTGGGGGCCGTTGCCGTGCGGTGCCGGTGCGGCCTGAGGGGTACGGGCCCGTGACGTGGCGTCGGATGCGGCCGTCGTCTTCTGGTCGGGGGCGAGCTGCCACTGTCCGCCGTCCTCGCGCAGGCCCAGGACGTGTCCGCTGCCCGTGTGACTGCCCGGCCCCGAGAACCAGCGGGCGTCGCTCGGGTCCCACCAGCGGTTCCCGACCCGGAGCACCTCGTGGTAGACCACGTTCCGCCCGATCCACGCATCGCTGACCCGCGCCTCGTTCCACACGGCCCGCCAGTGTGCGGGGGCCATCGGCGGGGTCAGCACGGCGGCGCGGGCGCGCGCGTGCGGCACGGACTTGCGGGTGAGGAGCTCCGCCGCCACATCAGCGTGCACCCCGCAGTCGCCGATCAGATCGCCGTGGTCGACCAGGTCGCACCAGTGCGCCGGCCACTGCACGGGCCCCCACCGGAAGAGCCCGGGGACGGCGGCGAGCGCCGTCCCCGTGTCCCCGAAGTGCATGAGCTGCGCGAACACGCTGTGCCGGACCATCTGGCAGCACGCCTTGGCGTGACTGCCGACCTTGGACAGTTCGATCCCGTCGAAGCGTTTCAGGTCTGTGAGCAGACCGGTCATGATTGCCCCAATTCCCGTGGCGCGGTTCCGCGCCCGAACTCGTAGGCCATCGAGGTGTCGTATCCGCCGCACATGCCGAACGCGAGGTAGTCGCCGTCCCGGACGTCGCTGAGGTCCAGCCGGACCGACAGCACGTCGTGCTCCATGCAGGACCGGCCCAGGATCCAGCTCCAGCCGGGGCGCAGCGGCACCCAGCGGGAGCCGTCGAACCGGGCCACCGGGTGCGGATGGAAGGGCGCTTCGGGCATATCGCCTTCGGCCGCGTCGACGACGATGTCGTAGCCGCGGTGGGATGCCCGGCGCCCCAGGACCTGCGTCACGACGGCGGCCGACGGCTGGGTGAGGAGCTTGCCCGGCTCCATCACCAGCAGGGGGTCCCCGTCACGGGCGGCGGCGGGGCCGTGCGCGAGCACGTACTCCAGTGAGGGACGCAGGTACGACAGGTCGTCGACATGCCATCCGCCGCCGACGTCGAGTACGGCCGGGGGCCCGCCCAGCAGGTCCGCCAGCGGATCGGCCGCGCTGAGCGCCGCCACGCACTCGCGCTGCCAGCGCGGCGCGCCCAGGACGCTCTGGGCGAAGTGGAAGTGCATCCCCCACCCGGCTTCGAGCCGGTCGGCGAGCCTGCCGAGCAGCCGGGCCGTCTCCACGATGGTGTCGCGCTCGTGCAGCGGGACGCCGAACCGGCTGACCAGCCCGGCGGGTGCGACACGGACCCCGACGACCTGGGCCTCCAGCTTGAACCCGCTGTCCAGCAGGGTTTCGAGCCGGCGCAGTTCCGCCAGCGAGTCGGCGAAGAAGGCGAAGCAGCGGACCCGGTCGGTGGCGGGCCACCACTTCGCCGGCCCGTTGAGGATCGCGTGTTCGGCGGCCAGACCGTTCCGCTCGGCCGCATCGAGCTCGTCCAGGCTGATCGCCTCGGCGGCCAGCCCGAGCCGCGCGGCCTCCCGCAGCACCGCGGGCTGGGGGCAGGTCTTCACGCTGTGCGCGAGGAGCACCCGGCCGACCCCCTCGACCTCCCGGCGCAGCGCCTCGACCCGCTCGGTGAACAGGGGAAGGAGCATCTGCCGGTAGGGAGTGGCCGTGCTCCCCGGGGGATCGAGCAGCTTCTCGAAGCCGTCCGTACGCGCCGCGGCCGCTGGCTGCGTACGGGTGTCCCGTCCCTCCGCGGTCTCCGCCGGCATCCCGGCGTGTCCCGCCGTCCCCACCGCCCCCGTGCCGTGCGCGCTCTCCCCCGCCCCCGCGTAGTCCGCCGCTCCGCCGAGGGCCGCGGCGGCCGCCGCCGGAGCGGCGTGGCCCTCGATCGGCTCCTCGGCGCTGTCGGCCGGCAGCAGCCGCCGCTGGCCGAGCGACGGCATGCCCGAATGCCGTTTGTCGCCCGGACGCGAGATGCCGCCCGCGACCCAGGCGATGGGGGTGATGCCCAGGGCGGGGTGCACCGGGATCTCCTCCACCACGCGGGTGAAGCCCGGTGTGAGCTTTCTGCCGCGGTCGGCGGGCTGACCGGTGACCAGGGCGGCGGGCAGGTTGGCGCCGCACACGGAGGCCCCGTGGATCCAGGCCGGCAGCCGCGGGTTGATCTCCATGAGCGTCAGTTCGCCGCTCCAGCTGCGGATCAGCTCCAGTTCACCGCCACCGGTCCAGCCGGCGTCGGCGAGCAGCGCCGCCAGCCGGTCGTGCATGGCCGGATCCAGCTCGGCGACCTCGCCGGCCCAGGTCTTGCCCTCGGTCGTGACCATCGCCTTCGTGATGAAGACCGCGTCGAGCAGCCGGCCGTCCAGGGCCGTGAACGCGATGCTGCACTCCTGGCCGGCCACATGCGCTTCGAGGTGCCATTCGCCGCCCCAGGTCCGCTGGACGACATCGCCCAGGGCCAGCGCGGCCCCGGCGGTGTGCGCCCGGTACGCGTCGTAGTGCTGGCCCTTGACCCACACCCCGTACGGCGACCTGCGGATGAACTGGTCGATGGACTGCCAGCTGGTGTCGGTCTCGTACTCCGCGGCGCGCAGCCCGAGCCGTTGTGCCGCTTCGACGGGCGGCTTGCCCACCAGCTCCAGAGCGGCCTTCGAGGGTCCCAGGATCCGGCCGTGGGACCCGAGCTCCCGGGCCAGCAGCCGGACTTCCAGGTCCAGACAAGGAATCAGGACCGCGTCCTCGGGCTCAAGGAGGCGGTCCATCTGTTCGATCCACGTGGCCAGGTGCGCCTCTCTCCACGCGGGGAGGCACACGAGGTCGTCGAGGAGCTCCGAGTGCAGTCCCGAACTCTCCCGTGAGTAGTCCAGGCCGACGATCCGGAGGTCGGGCCGGGCCAGCCGCAGGGAGCGGGCCACGCTCAGCCCCGGCGACGGGTTCGGACCGCTGTGCATACCGCTGACGAAGACCGTGCCCACCTTCGTCGTGGGCCCGGAGGGGCCCACCACGATGTCCGAGTGCGTGGCGATCCCCTGCGGTGTCTCAGGTTTGGCGGCACCGCTGCTGGCGCCCGCTGACTCGTGTCCGATGTCTTCTTGAAGCCCCATGCCGACAACATCATCAGAGCTCTCCGCGGCGCGCACCCGGTGACAGCCGCGAGGGTGAGGCGCCCTCCCGCACACGGCGAAGCCCCACCGGATCCGGTGGGGCTTCGGTGCTGCCAGGGCGTACGCGGCTCAGAACAGGCGGGGCAACTTGAAGCCCTTGGGGGCCGGCGCCCTGTTGGAGCAGTCCATGACCTGGCCGACACTCGTGGATCCGTTGTTCAGCAGGCCGCTCTCGGGCCACACCACATGATGCCGGGAGTCCGACGAGCAGCTCTTGTGCTGCCGCACGACGTGCTTGCCGCCCTTGGTGGTGTAGACGATCTGTCTCTTGCTGACGCAGGTGCTCTCGCCCATGGCGTGGCGGGCGCATCCGCCCTCGGCCCCCGAGGCGTGCGCCTGGACGGCACCGGTGCAGCTCAGGGCGAGACCGCCCAGGAGCGCCGAGACGGCTGCGATCGTCTTCCGACTGAACATGTGCTGCGTTCCTTTGTGATCGATGCCCGGGCGCCGTGTACCGCGATGCGGTACGCGCCCGGGCCCTGCAGAAGGTCGGAACAGGGCCCCGGCGCCGGGCCTGGTGGCTCGGCGCCGGGACCCTTGCGGTTACTTGCTGAGGGCGTTGTTGTTGCAGCCCATGGACGAGCCCATCTTGGTGCCCTGCTTGCCCGGGTCACCCTCGCCGTTGAGCGCGTTGCCCAGGGCGCCGTTGAGGAGCCCGACCTGGCCGAGGAGGCTGACGTTCAGGTCGTGCGAGCGGCACGAGGTGTGCTGCTTGATGTCGACGCCCTTCTCGTCCTTCTTGTCCTTGTCCTTGTAGTCGGCCTGGGGGGCGGGAGCCTGGGGAGCGATGGCCTGGGGGGCCGGGGCCTGCGGAGCCTGGGCCTGCGGGGCCGGCTGGGGGGCGGCCTGCGGAGCCGGAGCCTGCGGGGCCGGGGCCTGCGGGGTGATGGCCTGCGGGGCCGGGGCGGGAGCCTGCGGAGCCTGGGCCTGCGGGGCCGGCTGCGGGGCGGCCTGGGGGGCCGGAGCCTGCGGTGCGGCCTGCTGCGGGGCGGGAGCCTGCGGAGCCTGGGCCTGCGGAGCCGGAGCGGCCTGGTAGCCACCACCGTGCGGGGAGCCACCCCCCGACGCAAAGGCGCCTGCGGCGGACTGAGAAGCGGCCCAGGCGGCGACCTGGGGACCGCCGCCGTACCCGTCAGCGAAGCTGACGCCGGCACCGAGGGAGGACAGACCGGCGACCGCTACGGCGGCGATGGCGACTTGCTGAAGTTTGCGCATGGAACCCTTGATCCTTCATTACATGTAGATGGAGACCTGACTTGACTACTTATTGTGAGTTTAGGCACACCGAAAGTAGCCATTCCGGGATTTCGCTCCTTTACACACCCCGTGTCGGCCCACAGCGGAAACACCGCGCAGGCTCGCGACGGCACCACCGCACCGTTCTCCATCACCCTTCAAAGCCGACGACGGCCCCCATCACTCCTTCCCGATTCCGCTGTTCCGCGGATGTACTCCGGAAAGGAAACGAGCCTTCCCCTGTGCAGGGTCACGGGAGCACCCCTCGGGTCACCCGTTTGCCCACAGGGGCGCAGAAGTTGGAATATCGCGGCGCAGATCCTCGCGGAATTAGCCATGGCAAAGGCGAGGACGAAATCGTTCGCTCAACTCACCGGCCTCGGGCTCCCCTTCGGCCGGTGAGGACGAGACCGCTCAGGCGGAGAGGTCCCCGCGCTTGACCGCGGCGAGGAAGGCGGACCAGTCGGCGGCCGGGAAGATCAGGGAGGGGCGGTGCGGGTCTTTGCTGTCACGCACCGGGACGACGTCGGGGATACCGGGGGCTACCTCGATGCAGTTGCCGCCGTTGGCTTCGCTGTAGCTGCTCTTCATCCAGGTAAGCGCTACTTCGATGCAGTTGCCGCCGTCGCGGTCGCTGTAGCTGCTCTTTATCCACATTGCCGCGCGGAGTTCGTGCCTGTCCATGCTGCCCGTACCCTTCCATCGCCTTGGTGATCAGAGCGGCAGACTCTTTGGCTGACAGGGCGTCCGCCCTGAGCACATCATAGGTCTGGCTGTGGCGCGCACAGACGGCCGGATCGTCGTTGAAATGGCCACGGTCCAGGGATTCCGAGTAGACCCATTCGTGCCCACCAGGAAGCTTGATCAACGACATGGACGTCGCGGGGCGTTCGAGCTCCGGGCTGTCGGCAGGGGCGACTTGGACGCGGACGTTGGGTCGCTGGCCCACCTTTAGCAAGTGCGCGCACTGGTCGCGCATGACAGCCGCGCTCCCCACCACGTTACGTAGGCAGCTCTCGTCCAGGACGACGACATACAGCGGGCCTCCTTCAGCGAGGAACCGCTGTTGTCGGCTCAATCGCGCCCTGACGCGCTCCTCAACCTCCGCAGGGCTCACGCCGCGGCGGGAGAACAGCGCCGTGGCGTAATCCACCGTCTGCAGCAAGCCAGGCATGACACGAATCTGGTACTCGCGCAGCGCCACGAGCTCCGCGTCCATCTTGGCCCGCCGCTGGAACCAGTCCGGATGCTCCACCTCCGGATACCAGTCAATCCGCCCCCACAACCGCAGCAACACCCCACCCGTCCCCAGGACTTCATCGCACTTCTTGGCGAAGGTGTCCTGCGGTACGCGGGTTCCCGCCTCGACGCGGGCCACATGGGAGCGGTCGCACGGGATCTCGCGGGCCAGGCCGTCCTGTGTGATTCCCGCCGCCTCGCGGAAGTGCTTCAGCACCTCTCCGAACACGGCGGCCGTGGTGGCCGCGGTCCCCCCTGTTGCGTTGCGTCGGCTCACGGCATCCCCCTCGTGACAGTGGATCAATGTCACGCGCCCAGCGTTGTGACCGGACAACCCGCTGAGCAACGATGAACACACCCAGAGTAAGGGGCCGTTCGGCCGAGGTCGGCCTGTTTCCGCATGCCCGAATGCGAGACCCCCACCCAGAGAGATTGACGACATGCACGACGTTCACCTGAGGGAACTTGCGCGGGATCCCGAGCCGATCGCGGGATGCGATGTGTGCGGGGCGCTGGCCCAGCAGCGCGCGGCGGCGTACGCCGTCGGGGACCGGTCGAAGGCGACCGACTGCAATGTCGAGATGCGCCGCCACCCCCACCCGGAGCGGCGGCGCTGAACCGGCGGGCGCGGACGTCTGACGCCTGACCGAGCCCCCCGGCCGCCACCCACCCACACCACACTTTCACGAACACCTCTGTTCGCAGAACCTCGCCCAACGCTACCTTTGGCGTCGCACTGGGGGTCAACTCACCGGCCTCCAGGCCGATTTGAGACGAGGTGCACATGCGAAAGGCACGATCGCTACTCGCGTTACTTGTCGCGCTGCCGGTCCTTGGGCTGAGCGCACCGCAAGCCCTCGCAGGCGCCCCGGAGGCAGGGGAACCGGCGCAGACCCGGGCCGACTGCCCCCGCAAGATGATCTTCGAGGTGGGCGGCCATCTCGACCGCGACGCCGCGATCTACGACGCCGGCAACACCACGCTCCCCGAAGGCGTGTCGTTCACGAAGATCCACTACTCGGCGTCCATCGCCCCGTACCCCGGCGACACCGTGTCGCTGGACGACTCCGTGGCCGAGGGGATCGCCACACTCGACGCGGCGGTGAGGAAGTTCCACGGCGAGTGCGCCGGCAGCCGGATCACCATCGCGGGCTACTCGCAGGGCGCGATCGTCGCCGGCGATGAGCTGGCCGCCCTCTCCGAAAGCGACGCCATCCCGCACCAGCAGATCAACGGCGTGCTCTACGGCGATCCCCGGCGGCCCGGTGTGGACGGCGGCCCCGGCGGCATCGAGACGAACCTGCCGACGATCCTGCCGGGCATGACCATGAAGGGGCCGCGCGGCTTCGGCGATCTGACGGTCAAGGAGATCTGCAACACCAACGACGGCATCTGCTACTCCGAGAACGTGATCACGAACCTGGCGTGCTTCGCCAACGGCGTGGTCGGCTACTTCTCCGGCGACCACGGATACGACATCAACCCGAACGCCGTGACGGGCGGCGGCGACCAGCTCAACCGCCAGCCCCCGAAGATCCCGCTCTGCGGACCGGGGCTGCCGATCCCGAGCAGGACGCCGAACGAGCTGTTCAAGAGCGACCTCGCACAGGGCCGGCGGCAGGTGGCCGGTTACCGCGCGATGATCACCCCGCTGCTCCCCGCCCACCTGCGGAACCAACTGGCGCACTTCCCCTGGCTCCCGTAGCCGCCCAGCCCGTCGGCCGCTCAGCCCGTCGGCCGCCCAGCCCGTCGGCCGCTCAGGCAAGGAGCCGTACCGCGAGACGGACGAGCGGATCCTCCAGCGCGCGCAGCCCCTTCAGGTCGTCCGCGGCCAGGCGCGCCGTCACCAGCTGTGCGGCGGCCGCGACCAGGGCCTCGCAGCCGAAGCGCCGCTCGTCCGTACCGCCCTCGTCCGTACCGCCCCCGGCCGCCACGCCGAAGATCCCGGCGATGGCGTCCGCGAACCACCGCTGCCACTCCATACGGCGCGCCATCGCCTCGGGCCCCGCGGCGTACACCTCGACGAGGAACAGCCGCGCAAAGGCGGACTGCTCGGCGAGCGTGTGCAGATAGAGGCGCAGCAGCCGCCGGAAGGTCTCCTCCGGGGAGGCCTGCCGCACCGCCTCCGGGGAGGCGTCCGCCGGCTGCCGGGCGACTTCGAGGAGCCCCGCCAGCCGCTCCGTGGCGGCGTCCAGGGCCTGGACGAAGCAGTCCTCCTTGGACCGGAACTGCTGGTAGAACGTCTCCCGCGACACGCCGGCCCGCCGAATGATCTCGGCCACCGAGGTCCCGGCATACCCCTTGTCCTTCATCGCCTCCGCGGTGGCGGTCAGCATGCGCACCCGCTGCGACGCCACCACCTGCTCCCGGCTGAGGTGATGCCGCCCACTGGGCAGCGGCCCGGCCCGGCCGGCCTCACGCGGCGACTCGGTCACTTCGCCTCCCCCTCCCGGCTCGCGCTCCCACCGGTTTTCCCTCCTGATCCGACCCCCGGCATCGCGACGCGCCGTAATAACGGCCGACGCACATCTGTGGGTGATAGCACGGATGGCGTACGACTGGCCCACAGGTTCCCCGCGGCCTGTGCGCCTCTTCCGACACGGAGCGCTTCTGACCAGAGCGCTTGGGGGTTGCACGATGACCGAGCACCGTTCGGGGAACCGGCTCACCGCACTCGACGGCCTGCGGCTGCTGGCCGCGCTGATGGTGGTCTACTACCACTACGTCGCGCTGGCCCGGCCATGGGGCCAGGCCACGGACACGATCTTCCCCACCGCACACCGGGCGGCCCAGTACGGGTGGCTCGGGGTGGAGGTCTTCTTCCTGATCAGCGGCTTCGTCATCGGCATGAGCGTATGGGGCCGAACGGTGGGCGAGTTCGCCGTCTCCCGCCTCTCCCGGCTCTTCCCCGCCTACTGGGCCGCCATCCTGCTCACCGCGGTGGTGGTGAAGGCGTGGCCGGAGGTCGCCTCGCTGCACGGCTGGGGCACGGTGATCACCAACCTGACGATGCTGCAGGGCGGCGACAACACGCCCGACGTCGACCCGGTGTACTGGACGCTCTTCGTGGAGCTCAAGTTCTATCTGATCATGGCCGTGGTCATGCTGTTCGGTGTCACCTACCGCAACTGCCTGATCCTGTGCGGGGTGTGGACCGCGGCCGCCGCGCTCGCGCCGGCCCTGCAGACCCCGCTGCTCACCGCGTTCGCGATGCCGCAGTACGCGCCGTTCTTCATCGCGGGCATCGCCTTCCACCTGATGCGCCGCCACCGGCCCAACGCGATCCTGTGGGCGATCGTGATCCTCCAGCTGCTGCTCGCCCAGCGCTCTATCGGCTACCGCCTGGCCAGCAGCCTCGGCAAGGCCGCCGCGGACGCCCTGCCCACATGGCCCGCCCGCTGCGTCATCGTCGCCGCCTTCGCCCTCATCGGCGCGATCGCGCTCGGCGCCTGCGACCGGATCCAGTGGAAGTGGCTCACCACCGCGGGAGCGCTCACCTATCCGCTCTACCTCATCCACATGACCATCGGCATGACCCTCATCCACCAGTACCGGGACGTGATCCCCGCCCCGGCGCTGGTGGCCTCGGTGACCGTGCTGATGCTGGCCCTCGCCTGGTGCATCCACCGGCTCGTCGAACGCCCCCTCGGAAAGTGGCTGCGCACCGCCCTGCGGCGGGGCATCGACGACGTCCGCCAGCACGTCAGACGCGGACCCGCCCGGCACACCCCGCCACAGACCCCCACCGCGCCGCTCACGGCACAGCACAACCGTCCGCCGCCGCACGCCCGCACCGTCGAGTCGGCGACCGGGCGGGGTACGAACGGGCGCTGAGGGTGAGAGCCTGGCGGAGCCGGTCCGCTGCCGCTCAGGTCTCCACGGCCTGGGTCACGGTGAACCGGACGGTGCGGTCGGCGCCGGTGAACTCCGTGCGGGCGGTACCCGTGAGCTGAAGCGTCCTGCCGTCCGCCCAGTCGAGGAAGAGCAGACCTGCGGAGGGGTTGACCGCGAGATTGCCCAGCGTCATGAACATCGCGTTGCCCGGGTAGTCCGGCCAGCTCAGCTCGGTCGGTGACACGACCCGCAGAAAGCCGGGCTCCCCGCCGCGGTGACTGGCGTCCACGGCTCCGGTGTCCGAGGCGCTGGAGATGAAGAACGTGTCGGCACCCGCGATCCACGCCTGCTGGGCGGGGGACAGCGCCGTCCCGAAGCCGCCCGGCCGCGGTGCGCCCGGCGGCGGGGCGGGACTGTCCCGCTTGCGCAGCTGCCCGGGGCAGTTGGTGAAGACCTGGTCGGCGTCGACGGCGAAGCCGCGGGCGGTGGGCCGGGCGGTGCCGTTGATCCGCAGCCTCAGGCGCGTGCGGACATCGGTGAAGAGCGTCCCCACCGGGAACGGCCCGGCCGCGAAGGTCCGCGCGAGGGGATCGTCCGGCTTCCACTGCCGGGCGAGGGAGAGCGTGTGCGGGCCGGTGGCCCGGGCCAGGCCCGGGGGGCCGGTCAGCAGCGAGGCCCATACACGGCCCTCCGGGTCGCGGGCGCCGACCACCGCCATCTGCTGTACGCCGAGGAAGGCGGCGACCACCTCGCTCATGCCGTCGCGGATCGTCCTGGCGGCGCGGTCGGCCCGGTCCCGCTCTCCGGCCCGTTCCTGTACCGCGCGTTCACCTCGGTGATAGGGGCTCATCCGACGGCATCTTCGGGCGACTGCGGCATGCTGCGCAACTTGCCGACGGGCGACAGGATGATCGGGACCAGCATCGCGGCGGACAGCGCACCCGCTATCCACAGGGCCCCGTGCAGTCCCGCCGCTGCCGCCAGCAGACCGCCGACCGGACCGCCCAGTGCGCCGCCTCCGTACAGCAGCATGCGCATCGCGGCCGTCATCCGGCCCATCAGATGCTGCGGTGTGACGGTCTGGCGCAGGCTCACGATGATCACGTTCGAGATGCTGCTGCCGAAGTACTCCAGGAAGAACGACGCCACGAACATGCCCACCAGCAGCCACCGGGGGCCGCCCGCGGCCGGGATCAGCAGCGGGCCGAGAAAGATGATCGAGACCGAGACCCGGTAGGCCGTGCCCACGGTCATCCGGCGCACCACCATGCCGGAGACCAGCGCGCCCAGCAGGCCCCCCACCGCGGCCGCGCCCATCACGAAGCCGACCGTGGCCGCGGACAGCTCCTTGTCGCGCACCGCGTACAGCAGGAACAGCGACTGCACCATGGTGAGGAAGAAATTGCAGGAGCAGCCGACGAGTCCGATCGCGCGCAGCATGCGGTTGCCGAAGACCCAGCGCAGGCCCTCGGCCAGTTCGGTGCGCAGCCGCCGTTTGGTCTCGGGCACGGGCGGGGCCGGCTCGGGCGCCCTGATGATCAGCAGGGAGATCACCGACAGGACGTACGAGAAGGCGTTGGCGGCCATCGCGAAGGGCGCCGAGAAGGCGCTGACCAGCGTGCCCGCGATACCGGGCCCCGCGACGTCGGCGGACGACAGCGTGGCGTTGAGCTTGGTGTTGGCCTCCAGCAGATTCCGCCGGTCCTTGACCAGCACCGGGACGTACGACATCCAGCTGACGTCGAAGAGCACCGCGGCCACTCCGACGCCGAGCGCCAGTGCGTACAGCAGCGGGAGCGTCAGCAGATCGAGGGAGTACAGCAGGGGCACCAGGCCGATGAGCACCATCCGCACCAGGTTGGCGCCCAGCATCACCGGCCGCTTGCGCACCCGGTCCACCCACACGCCGAAGAGCAGGGCGAGCGCGAGGAACGGCACCAGCTGGGCGAACCGCAGCAGGCCCAGTTGTTCGGGCCCCACCTGGAAGACCAGCACCGCGGTGAGCGGCAGCGCGAGGTTGGTGATCTGGGTGCCGTACAGGGAGAGCGCCTCGCCCGCCCAGAACACCAGGAAGTCCCGGTTGTGCCAGAGGCTGCGCGGGGGGCTCTCGGCCTCGGTCACGGTCGCGGTGGCCGCTTCGGTGCCCCTGCTGTTCTCGCTCACGCTGAAGTCCCCCCGGACAGTGCCTGGTTGACGATGCGGGCGATGGCGGTCAGCCCGGGATCCTGCCAGATGGAGTGGTGGTCGCCGGGCACGGTGTGCTCGGTCAGCCGGCTCAGGAAGGGCTGCCAGCGCAGCAGGTGCGGCTCCGACTCCGCGGCCTTGATCAGGATCGCGGGACCGTCGTGGCCCGGTTCGACGGGGTGCCGCCACAAGGCGGAGACATGCGTCTGGAACAGGGCGTAGCGCTCCAGCAGGAACTCCGCGTCGAACTCCTCGGGAACGGCACCGGAGTCCTCCACCGCGGCGAACCGCTCCGCCAGCCCCGCCGCCGGCCGCAGGCCCGACAGGGCCTTGTCGATCTCCGGTGCCTGGCCGCTGGTGACGCCGAGGAAGTCGTACAGGAAGTAGCGCACCAGCTCGTCCTCGGGCGGGAGCGGCCCCTGCCGGACCACCGCCGCGTCGACGATGACGAGCAGCGGCACCTGCTCTCCCGCGGCCGCCAGCAGCCGCGCCACCTCATAGGCCACCACGCCGCCGAGCGACCAGCCGAGCAGGTGGTAGGGGCCGTGCGGACGGGCGGCTCTGATGGCGGCGGTGTGCAGTTCGGCCAGTTCCCGGATCGACCCGGCCGGCTCGGACATACCGTCGAAGCCGGGCGCCTCCAGCCCGAACACCGGGTACTCCGGGTCGAGTTCGCGGGCGAGTCCGGCGTAGCAGTACGGCGATCCGGAGACCGGATGGATGCAGTACAACGGCGGTCGGCTGCCGGTCTCCCGGAGGGGGACGAGGCCTTCCAGGGGGAGTTCAGTCACTGATTCCGCTCTCCGTTCGCGCTTGCCTGGTCCTTCGCCTCCGAGAGCCGCTGGTCGATCGCGGAGGCGACTTGGCTGACCGTGTTGCCGCCGTGCAGCAGCCGTACGTTCACCTTGATCCCGAAGTGTTTGTTCAGCCGGGTGACGGCCCGCATGGCCTGCAGCGAGTTGCCGCCGGCCGCGAAGAAGCCGGTGTGGGCGCCGATCCGCGGTGCGGCCAGCACGGTCGCGAAGACCTCGGCCACCTTCTCCTCGGTCGCGGTGGCCGGGGCGGCATACGCCTGCTGCGACTCCTCGGGGGCGTCCGACGGCGCGGGCAGGGACTTGCGGTCGACCTTGCCGTTCGCGGTGAGCGGCAGGCGCTCCAGGACCATGACGGTGCTCGGCACCATGTAGCGCGGCAGGGAGCCGGCGACGAACTCGCCGAGCACCCGCGGCCGTACGGTCCGGCCGGCGCGCGTGACGACATAGCCGACCAGCCGCCGCTCGCCGGCCGCGTCCGTGTGCGCGGCGACGACCGCGTCCTTGACCGCGTCATGGGCGCGCAGCGCGGCCTCGATCTCGCCGAGCTCGATCCGCAGTCCGTTCAGCTTGACCTGGAAGTCCGACCGGCCGAGCAGTTCGATCAGACCGTCGGGCCCGTAGCGGGCCACATCGCCCGTCCGGTAGAGGCGCTCGCCCGAGACCTCGCCGCAGGACCACTCGAAGAACCGCTCCGCCGTCCGCTCGGGCTGGTCGAGGTAGCCGCGGGCGAGTCCGATGCCCGCCAGATGGAGCTCCCCGGGGACACCCGGCGGCACGGGCCTGAGGCCCTCGTCGAGGATGTAGGTGCGCTGGTTGGCCATGGGGCGGCCGTACGGGATGCTCGTCCACCCGGGGTCGGTCGACTCCACCTCGTAGAGGGTGGAGTGGATGGAGGACTCGGTGGCCCCGCCGAGTGCGACGAAGCGCAGGCCGGGGGCCGCCCGGCGGGTCCTTTCGGGCAGCGACACGGGTATCCAGTCGCCGCCGAGCAGGGCCAGGCGCAGATCGCCCAGCGGCTGCGCACCGGTGCTCTCCAGGTGGTCGACGGCCAGTTCCAGCAGTGCCGGGGCCGAGTTCCAGATGGTGACCCGGTGCGCGGCCAGCAGCTCGGCCCAGTGCTCGGGGTCCTTGGCCCGTCCGGGGTCCGGGAGCACCACCGTGCCGCCCGCGGTCGTCAGTCCCAGGAACTCGTACACGGACATGTCGAAGCTGGGCGACGACAGCGCGAGCACCCGGTCGCCGGCGCCCACCTCGAAGCGGGAGTTGAGGTCGGCGAGATTGTTCATCACGCCGCGGTGGCGCAGGGCGATCGGCTTGGGGGCACCGGTGGACCCGGAGGTGTGGATGATGTACGCGAGGTCGTCGGGCCCGGCGCCGCCTTCGGGGTCGTGGTCGGGGCCGTCGGCGAGCAGCGCCTCGTCGCGGTCGAGGAGCAGCATGCCGCCGCCCGGCCGGGTGTCGGGCACGGGGAGGTTCGCGGCCAGCTCGCTGCGGCTGATGATCACCGCGCACGAGCTGCCGGTGACCATCGAGGCGAGGCGCTGCTTCGGGTACTCGGGGTCGAGCGGCACATAGGCACCGCCCGACTTGAGGACGCCCAGCACGGCGGTCAGCAGCTCGGGCGACCGGTCGAGGCAGATACCGACCCGCTGGTCAGGGCCGATGCCCAGACCGCGCAGATGGTGGGCGAGACGGTTCGCCGCCGCGTTGACCTCGCGGTACGTCCACTCCTGGCCGCCCCCCGTCAGGGCGAGCGCCTCGGGCGCCTGCCGGACCCTGGCCTCGAACGCCGTGTGCAGGCAGACCTCATGGGGGAGGTCGGTCGCGGTGTCGTTCCACTCCACGAGCATGCGGTGCAGCTCGCTGTCGGGGAGCAGCCGCAGCCGCGACACCGGGCGGCCCGGGTGGGCCAGCCCGTCGTCGAGCAGGGTGCGGTAGGAGGTGAGCAGCCGGGCGATGGTGGCCGGTGTGAAGAGGCCCGCGTGGTACCGCAGTTCCAGGAGGCGGGGCTCCTCGCCGGTCGCCTCTCCCCGGTCCTCCTCGGCTCCCTTGTCCCGTGGGAGCAGGACCAGTTCGCATTCGTCGGGCCACGCGCCGGCCGTGGCCGGGACCGGTCCGGCGAGGACGTCGCGTGCCAGCTCGTCCAGGGCCGTCCCGTCCGTGACGGTGCAGCTCAGACGGACCGCACCGGCTGAGGGGGTGCGTACGGGAAAGCCGAACTCGGCCTGGCCCGAGAGGCGGTGGAGCAGGGCGGCGAACGCGGCCAGGAGCACCTCGTCGGGCGCCGTCCGGGCCGGGCCGTCGAGCCTCAGCCGCTCGACGCCGGTGCGCTCGGAGGCGGCGGCGGGCAGCCGCGGCCGGTCGGTGGGCAGCAGTACGGGTGGCGCTGAGGCAGGGCTTAAGTGGGACACGCTGTTCCGGGTCACGACCTCTCTCCTGGGTAGCGGTCAGGGAGTCCGACGGCGTCGGCCGCGGGCCAGAAGGGCAGCGGATGCGCCCGGCACAGGGCGGCCACCTCGGCACGCACCTGGTCACGCACGGCGGGATCGGTGCGCCACTCGGTGTCGCTGAGCGCGGTGGTGGCGGTCAGCGCCTTGTGCAGGAGGGCGGCGCAGATCCGCGTCTCGGCCGGTCCCATGCCCCGCTGCGCCAGTACGTTCGTGCCCAGGCGCAGACCGCTGGTGACGAGCGGGGGCTTGGTGTCCGCGGGGATGCGGTTGCGGTTGGTGAGGATGCCGCAGTCCTCCAGGGCGCGTTCGGCGACCACGCCGGTCATGCCCCGGCCGAGCATGTCCAGCAGGACCATGTGGTTGTCGGTGCCCCCGGTCAGGACCCGGTGCCCTAACTCCTTGAGGGCACCGGCGAGCGCCTCGGCGTTGCCGACGACCAGCCGCATGGTCTCCTTGAACGCCGGTTCCGTCACCAGCGCGAGCGCACGCGCCTTGGCGGCGATCGCGGCCGGGCTCGGGGTGCCCTGGGACTGCGGGAAGACCGCTCGCTGCATCAGCCGGGACAGCGGAGTGCGGCCGTCCGGGCCCGGCGTCCGGTGCTCCCGGCCGATGAGGATCAGCCCGCCGCGCGGGCCGCCCAGCTGCTTGTAGGTGCTGGTGGTCGTGACATGCGCCCAGTCGATCGGGCTGGGGTGCTCCCCCGCGGCCACGAGCCCGGCGATATGCGAGATGTCGGCGACCAGATAGGCCCCGACGGAGTCCGCGATCGCCCGGAACCGGGCGAAGTCGAGCGTCCGCGGATAGGCGCTCGCCCCCGCTATCAGCACCCGGGGCCGATGGGTACGGGCCAGCTCGGCGACCTGGTCGTAGTCGATGAGCCCCTGCCCGTCCAGGCCGTAGTGCACCGCCCGGTAGTGGCGCCCGGTCACCGAGGCCGCGGACCCATGGGTCAGATGGCCCCCGGAGTCCAGGTCCAGGGCGAGGAAGGTGCCCCCCGGAGGAACCAGGCTCGCCAGCACGGCCTGGTTCGCCGACGAGCAGGAGTGCGGCTGCACATTGGCGTAGCAGGCGCCGAAGGCCTGCTTGGCCCGCTCGACGGCCAGCCGCTCCACCGCGTCGAAGCGGCCCGCACCAGGGTGGTAGCGGGCCCCCGGATAGCCCTCGGCCGTCACGTTCGACAGGGCGGATCCGCCCGCGGCCAGCACCGACGGATCCGCGACGCTGGCGGACGCCACCATGGCCAGGGTCGCGGCCTGCTGCTCGGCCTCCGAGTCGAGCAGCCGGGCCAGTTCGGGATCGGCCCGGTTCAGCAGCTCCGCGCCGTGGCGCAGCAGCACGGCCTGCGCCGAGCCGCCACCCGCCCCGGCCTCCTGGGCCGGGGCGGTGCCTCGCTGAGGCTCAAGCACGGGTACCAGCCGCCTTCTCCAGCAGGACGTCGATGGCCGCGGCGACCGCGCCGACCGTCGCGCCGCCGTAGAGCATACGGACATTGATCTTGACTTTGAAGTGCTTCTGAAGCCGGCTCACCACACGCATCGCCTGCAGCGAATTGCCGCCGATTTCAAAGAAGTTGCTGCCCGTGCCGACCCGCGGCTGGGACAGGACGGTCCCCACCACCTCGGCCACCTTCTCCTCGGTCGGGGTGACCGGGGCGACATAGCCGTCCGCCGCGGCGTCCGCGCTGGACACCGGAGCGGGCAGCGCGGCACGGTTGATCTTGCGCGCCGGGGTCAGCGGGAACTCCGGCAGCTCCACCCAGGCCGTCGGCACCATGTACTCGGGCATGGTGCGGCCCAGGTGCTCACGGAGTTCGGCCACGGTCGGCGACTCGTCGCCCAGGACGGTGTAGTAGCCCACGAGCTGCTTCTCCCCGCCGTCCTCGCGCAGCAGCACCAGGGCCATCCGCACCTTGGGGTGGGTCAGCAGTCCGGACTCGATCTCCCCGAGCTCGATCCGCAGCCCGCGCAGCTTGACCTGGTTGTCCAGCCGGCCGATGAAGTCGATCTGCAGATCAGGGGTCCAGCGCACCAGGTCACCGGTGCGGTAGACCCGGCCCTCGCCCAGGAAGGGGTCGGGGACGAACTTCTCGTCGGTCAGCTCAGGCAGGTTGAGGTAGCCGCGGGAGAGTCCCTCGTCGCCGCCGATCAGCAGCTCACCGGGCACGCCGACCGGTACGAGGTTGAACTCCTTGTCGACCACATAGTGCAGACGGCTGAACTCGGGCCTGCCGATGGGCGGCGACGACTGCCATTCCCTGTGCTCACACAGGTACTCGGTGGTCGCCACCGAGGCCTCGGTGGGTCCGTAGAGGTTCACAAACTTCCGGCCCGGCAGGTTCCACTTGTTGACCAGCTCGGCCGGCAGTGCCTCCGCGCCGCCCATGATGTACTTCAGATCCGGGTACGGTCCCGCCTCGACCACGGAGAGGATCGCGGGCGACAGACCGGCGTAGGTGACCCGCTGCTCACGCATCAGGGTGGCCAGGGCCTCCGGGGACGAGGCGTCCTCCGGCGCGACCAGCACCATGGCCGAGCCGCTGATCAGGCCCGCGAAGATCTCACCCTGCGACATGTCGAAGGTCAGGGCGGGCAGCTGGAGCAGCCGGTCCTCGTGGGTCCACTCGCCGAAGGTCCGCCGGTAGGCCTCGATGAACATCCGCAGACCACGCTGCTCGATCATCACGCCCTTGGGGCGCCCGGTCGACCCCGAGGTGTAGAGGACGTAGACCAGCGAGGTGGGCTCCGCCCACTCCTCCAGCGGCTCGTCGTCCGGCTGCGCCTCGATGGCGTCCCACTCGGAGTCGATCCGCACGCTCTCCCAGCCGCTGGAGTCCGGCAGGTCCTTCACCGACGCCGCCCTGGTGATGACCAGGGGCGCCTCGGTGTCCCGCAGCATGTGGTCCAGGCGCGCGTTGGGGTGCGACGGGTCGATGATCGTGTAGGCGGCGCCGGAGACCATCACGCCCAGGATCGCCACCAGCGCGTCCAGGTCGCGGTCCATCGCGATGGCCACCACCTGCTCCTTCTTCACGCCCCGGGAGCGGATGTACCGGGCGAGCTTGCCGGCGCGGCGCATCAGCTCGCCGTAGGTCAGCTCCACCCCGCGGCAGACCGCCGCGACCAGATCGGGGTGCTCCTCGGCGATCCGGGCGATGGTGGTGTGCACCGGCTCGGTCGGATAGTCGAAGTCGGCACCGCGGCCCACCTCCAGCAGCTCGCGGCGCTCCTCCTCGGACAGCAGCGGCAGCTTGGCGACCGGGGTGTCGGGATCGGCGGCAGCGGCGGCGAGCACCGTCTGGAAGTGCCGCACCAGGGCCTCGACCCGCCAGCGGTCGTAGAGGTCCGTCGCGTACTCGACGATCAGCCGCAGCCGTTCCGCGCCCTCGACGAAGCTGAAGGACAGGTCGAACCGGGAGCGGGTGCCGGCCACCGGGATCGACTCGACCGTCAGCCCCTCCAGGTCCAGGGCGTCACCGGTGGTGGTCTCGCCCAGCAGCTGGCAGGCGATCTGGAACAGCGGATTGCGGCCCGCGTCCCGGGCCGGCTGCACCCGGTCGACGACATGGTCGAACGGCACGTCCTGGTTGTCGTACATGTCAAGGTTGGCGTCGGCGATGCGCTCGACCAGCTCGGCGAAGGTGATACCGCCGGACAGGTCGGAGCGCAGCACCGCCATGTTGATGAACAGGCCGACGACGTCTTCGAGTTCGGGCTCGGTCCGGCCGAGCATCGGCACGCCGAGGGGGATGTCGTCCTGTCCGCTGTACCGGCTGAGCACCACGTTCAGTGCGGCCGCGACCACCATGTACAGCGAGGCGCCCTGCTCCTGCGCCAGGGCCCGGGCCTGCGTGAGCAGTTCGGTGGGGAAGGTGACGACGAAGGTCTCGCCGTTCTGGGTGGGCTCCGCCGGGCGCACCCGGTCGGCCGGCAGTTCCAGCGCCTCCAGACCGGCCAGCCGCTCCTCCCAGAAGTCCAGTTCCGTGTCCCAGACACCGTCGGCCCGCTGTTCCCGCTGCCGCTGGACGTGCTCGGCGTAACCCGCCGACGGCTCCGGGAGCGAGGGCTCCCGGCCGGCGACCAGATCCCGGTAGGCCTGGGATATCTCGCGGCTGATCACGCCGCCGGACCAGCCGTCGGTGACGATGTGGTGGAAGCCCAGGCAGAGCACATGCTCCTCGGCGGCCAGCCGGAACAGCTGGAACCGGAAGATCGGCCCCGCGGCCAGGTCGAAGGGGGTGTCGGCCTCGGCCTGGAGCGCCTTGTGCAGGGCGCTCTCCCGGTCCTCGGGCGTCAGATCGGACAGGTCCCGGACCGTGAGCGGCCGGTCCTTTGCGGGTGCGGCGACCTGATAGGGGACGCCGTCCGCCGCGTGGAAGGTCACCCGCAGCTGCTCATGGCGCGCGGCGAGCAGATTGACGGCCCGCTCCAGGGCCGGGACGCGCACCGGGCCGTGCAGCCGATAGGCGTTGATGACGTTGTAGGTGGTCTCCCCGGGGTTCATCTGGTCCAGAAACCACAACTGCTCCTGCCCGAAGGACAGTTGCATGCGCGACTCGGCAGCGTCCGTGCTCATCGTCACTAGACTCCATTCGGCTGTTCGCGGGGGTGTTCCATGAGGGGTGTACGTGCAGAAGGGGCTTACGGGGAAGAGGGCCTGAGCACACGCTCCACGCGGCGCAGCCCCTCGGCCACGGCCTCGGGGTCACGCGCGAAGCAGATCCGGAAACCGTCACTGGCGCCCAGCGTCTCGCCGGGCATGAGCAGAACGCGCAGGTCCAGCGCTCTGCGGCACATCGCCAGCGGCTCCTCCCCGGTGGTGAGCCAGAGCCAGGCGAAGGGGGTGTCCTGGGGCTCCACGAGGGTCACCGCGTCGGCGTTGCGCGCGGCGAACTCCCGCACGAGCTCCAGCGCTTGCCCGGTGAGCTCCCGGTAGGCGCGCAGATGGCGCTCCCGGCCATCCAGGACATCGCAGGCGAGCGTCTCGCACAGCACCGAATTGGCGATGGTGGACAGGAACTTGCGCTGCGCACACGCCTCGACCACCGGCGACGGGCCGTAGAGCCAGCCGACCCGCAGCCCCGGGAAGCCGTACACCTTCGACAGGCTCGACACGGAGATCACCCGGTCGCTGCCGAGAGCGGGTGAGCTCGCCAGATCGAGCGCGTACTCCTCGTCGAGCAGCAGATACGCACCCGTACGGGAGGCCAGCGCCAGCAGGGCGCGCAGATCGGCCTCCGCGATGTGGCGGCCGGTCGGGTTGCACGGGGTGTTGACCACGATCAGCTTCAGGCCGGGCCCGGCCAGCGCCTCGGCGGCCTCGACGTCGAAGCTGAGATCGGGGCGGTACCCGGCGAGGTCGACCTGGCAGTCCAGCTCGGTGGGCACGTCCCAGGACTGCTGCCAGCCGGGCCGGAAGGCGATCACCTGGGAGCCCGGGGTCAGAAGTGTGGCGTAGACGAGGTAGAGCGCCTGCTGGGCGCCTTGGGTGATGAGGACCGAGTCGACCGTGCCGCCGTAGAGTCCGGCCACCCGGTCGCGCAGTGCGCGGACGCCGCGGTCGTGTCCGTAGTCGAGTTCCAGGCCGGGGGGCACCGCGAGCTGGTCCAGGCGCCCCGGACGCATATTGCTGTCACCGAGGTCGATGTCGAAGCGCCCCGCGGCGTCCTCGAACACCCACTGGCGGATCGGGTAGTCGCGCAGCTGTCCGGAGGAGGCGTTCACCGGGCGACCTCCGGTATGCGGTTGAGGCGGGTGCGCAGCCGGGGTGCGAAGACTCCGGTGGCCACCTGCTCGGCGTCCCCGGTCATGGTGATGCCTCCGTCCGCCGCCATGGCGATGTCCAGGCTGCCGCCGGGCATCCTGACCTCGACGCGGTCGTCGCAGAGCCCCAGTTCACGTGCGGCGGACGCGGCGGCGCAGGCGCTGCTGCCGGACGCCGCCACATATCCGGCGCCGCGCTCGAAGACCTCGATCTCCATCACATCGCGGGCGATCATGCGCATGAACTGCACATTGGTGGCCTGGGGGAAGCGGGGATGACGGGCGATCAGGGGGCCGAGCCGCTGGGCGAGCTCCGCGGACGGCTCGTCGACGGGGACCACGGTGTGGGGGTTGCCGTTGTAGACACAGGTGACCGTCAGCCGTTCGCCGCCCGCGGTCAGCGGCACGCCGACGGACCGGCCGGCGAGCGGGGTCCCCTCCTCGGCCAGCAGCGGCAGGTCGGCGGCGTCGAAGCTGGGACGGCCCATGCCGACCTGCACCCGCCCGGCGGCGGCGTCCAGGATCCGCACGGGGCAGTCGCCCGCGGCCGTACGGAGCGTGAACTCCGTCCCCTCCGCCCAGGCGCCCGACTCCTGCTCGGCGAGGTGGAGGGCGAACATCCGCAGACCGTTGCCGCTCCTGCCGCAGACGGAGCCGTCGGAGTTGTACAGCTCAAGCGGCACCGGAACGCCGGGGCGGGGCTGCTCCAGCGGCCCGTACAGCACACCGTCCGCCCCGATTCCGTAGTGCCGGTCGCAGACCAGACGGATGGCCTCCGGGGAGACGGTGAAGTCGGACTGGCGGGGGTCGATCACCAGGTAATCGTTGCCCGCTGCCTGGTACTTGAAGAAGTCGATCATGACTCGTCTCTGTCACGTGGCGGGCGCAGGGCCGCTCCGGGGCGTCGTCCCTCCGCGGAACGGCCCTGCGTCTCGGTCCTACTTCTCGGCGAGCGCTGCGGCGTCGTGCTCGTCGCCGTACCACTTCTCCGCCCAGCGGGAGAACGCGACGATCACGATGTCCCGGTGGCCCGGACCGCCGTCGGCGGACAGCACGTCGGTGACGTCATGGGCCAGCGCCCGGTCGTCGAGGAGGACGGCCTGGCCGGGTTCGAGGGTGCCGCTCCAGAAGGGCTCGTCGGCCCCCGGGTTCCACAGGCGGGTGGTGCCGCCCGCCACGTTCACCTTGTTGAGGATCGCGATCATCACGAACTCGTGCCCGTCGTGATGCACGCCCTCAGGGGTGAGCGGCCCCGGCTTGCCGCCGTCGGCGCGGGTCCTGTTCTGGTGGACGTTGATCTGCCAGGCCTCGGACCTGTCGAGGCCGAGTTCGCGGATGCCGACCCCGATCAGCGGGGTGAAGTCCACCTTGATCGGCTCGTAGACACGGCGGATGCCGCCGCCGACCGAGTTGAACTTCTTGTACGTCGTGTAGTCGCGGTGCGGGAGTCGTTCGAACGACCACCCGTCACTGCCTTCCGGGGTGAGGCGGTACTGCGAGAATCGTTTGAACCGAGTGCCGTTGCCCATGTACTCGTCGACCGGGCAGTCGTCGTAGCTGGGCAGGATGTCCGGCGAGGCATCCGGGAGGTCGATGACGGTGAAGCCTTGGCTGCCGAGCGGCATGACTGTTCTCCTCCAGATGGGGGGGTGGCGGAATCAGGCGGCGGACGGCATCCGCTCATCCAGGTACGCGGCCGAGGAGTTCAGGCGCCACATGATGCCGCGCGCGATGGCACGCCGCATGTACGCCGACTCGGCGGCGGGCAGCACCACGTTGTGGAACCAGCCCTGAGCGTGCTGGGAGTCGATGGTGATGTGCAGCCGGTGGTAGGTGATCCCCACCTCGGGAAGGCCCAGCCGCTCCCATGCGTGCACGACCTGGACGAACCGGTCCGGCGCCATCCACTCGGTCATACCGAGGTAGCCGACGGCCTCCGGATACATGGTGCGGTAGCGGCTCAGCAGCAGCGCGAGGTTGCCGTTGAGCAGAGAGGTGGCAGAGAGCGAGCGCTCCAGCTCCTCCTCCGTGATCTCGAATACCTCGTAGATCTTGTTGAAGAGCGTGGTGTGGACCTGCTCGTGGTCACCATTGCCCATTTCGTCCCAGAAGTTGGAGGCGATCTCCATCTTCGCCGCGCCCGCGGTACCCACCTGCATCATGGCGAGCAGGTCGTCGAAGCGGCCGTCGACCACCGACTCCTGCATCACATAGTTCCGCAGGTCCTTTTCGGTGGCCTCGTTGCGGATGAACTCGTGGTAATACGGGTGCTTGTACACCCGGTGGGTGCGGGCTATCTGCTTGAGCCAGGACAGATAGGCCCGCGGCTCCGAGGGAGCCTCTTCGAGCAGTCCCGGCTCGATCAGCCGGTCCTGGGACTCGGCGGTGGCGGTCTCCAGCAGCCGGCCTATCTCGTACACCGCGACGGACCCCTCAGCAGTCTCCTGCTGCGGAATCTTGGTGTGCAGACGGTAGATACGGTCGAGCAGGAACTGCTGCGCGTACAGCGCTGCCGCGTCGCCCCCGGCCGCGGCCTTGTTGATGCCGGCCACGTCCTCCAGGACACGGGCCCGCTCGCTGCCTGACAGGACGGCGTCAACCTTCTCGGGTGCCGAATCGAGCAACGCAGTAATCTTGTCCGCCGTGGACATGAACGGGGAAGTGGATGCGACCTCAGCCTCAGAACTAACAGTTTTGGACATGTGTGTGCACTTTCCCTTCAATTCCCTCATTGAATTTTCTTGCCGCGCTCCGGAGCCCCCCGGCACGTTCCCGAAGGACCCCGGAGTCCGCCCTGCCTGATGCGGTGCCACCCCCGGACTGGCACCCCGAAATTTCTCGCAACGCTCCCGCAAACGTTCAGCACTTTTCGGGGGTGGAAGATGAAGCCGGGCAGGAGGAATTCAGGAATTCCCGCTGCCACAAGGCTCGTTCACCACCGCAGAATTTCAGGAGGGGTACCGGATACCTGCAGAAAGGGATACCGGATACCTGCCAGTCAAGGACCCTCGCGAAACACCCGCCCGCACTCACTGCGCCAGGCCTCCCTCAACGAGCGCGATGTCGAATTCAGCGGGCATCCCAGAGACTGGACGACATGCGTGGGCCTCCCCCCTTCCGGTACAGACGCGGCGACCGAGAGATGTCCGCGCCTGCCCTGGCGCTCGCTGGCCAGTCTGCATCGACCCAACTGGGCAAACTCTGCATACTTTCTGGACATCCCCTGTGCCCCTGCACCACGCCCCAGCCCAACAGGCCCCTGCCGGGCTTCGCCACCTGCCCGGGTACGGCACGGACGGCGGCTGCTTCACGCCATGAAGATTCCAGGATCCGACTGAATTCCGCGGGGGCGGAATCGGGGGCGGGGGCGGAGGGCCGAGGCGCGAGGTCCGAGGTCCGAGGTCCCGAGGCTCGGAGGCTCGGAGGCTCGGAGGCTCGGAGGCTCCGAGCAGCGTCCACAGAGGCTGCTCCGAGCAGCGTCCACACCGGCCGGCCGGCGGGCAGGCGGGCAGGCCGGCCGGCCCGCACGGCGCCCCGGCCCTCCCCCGATCAACCCTGCCCGGGCACCCCGCCCACGTTGGCTCCACCGACATCGACTGGTCACGCTCTGCACCGTCGGCGGCGGCGAGGCGTTCGATGCGCTGCCTGATGTCGTCTGTGGCTATCGGGGAAAGCTGCGCTTCCCCAGCGCGTCCCACCCTGAGGGCCGTTCAGGGTCCTGGGGAAGGCATTTGCCGCCGGGGTTGCCGTCCGGATGCTGGTTGATCCATGACAGACCGCCCAGGTCGAGGCCGTGCCGGGCCCGGGTGACGGCGACGTAGGCGAGGCGGGCCTCGGCGTCGTCGATGTCGCCGGGCAGTGGATCGCCGTTCTCGTCGGTCTCCTCCTGGTCGACCGGTTCCTCGAAGTCCTCGCCGATCCGTACGGCGGCCCATTCGCGGCCCTTGGCCTTATGGGCGGTGGAGACGACGATCTCGGCCCCTTGCTCGGCCGCGAGCCGGTCCACCGCTTGCAGAATGACGTCCACCCCGTGCTCGTCGACCAAGTCGACCAGAGGCAGCAAGTCGCGTCCGGACGGGTCGTATTCGGCGTACTCCTGCAGTTCGCCCCAGGTGTCGAAGAGGATGAGTTCGGGGTGGGTGCTGCGTTTGCCGGCCTTCAGGTCGCGGGCGGCCCGGGCCAGGGCCCGCAGTGCGTCACCGCCACCGACGAGTGCGACGCGGCGGCCGGCTTCCAGCTGGCGCATGACTTCGAGCATGGCGCCGACATTGGACCGGCACAGGATCGCGTCCGGCTCCTCCAGGCGTTCGAGCCGGGTGTCGATGGACGGGGTGCCGGTCAGGCGAATCGGGGAGTCGACGATGTGCAGCCATCGGTTGGCTTCCTCGGCCAGCGCGGCGCCGAAGCGGAACGACTGGGACAGAGCCAGCTGGCTGCCATCGAAGTCGCTCATCACGTCCCGTGCCCCGCGCCAGCCGTAGATGGCCTGGGCCGAGTCACCGACCATCACCAACTGGCTGTGATGCCGCTGGGCGTTGAAGATCTGCTCGACCACCGGGTTGGTGTCCTGGGCCTCGTCCAGCAGCAGAAAATCCGCTTCGATCCTCGGCTCGGTCAGTGCCCAGATCTTCAGGTAGTGGTCGTGATCGAAGCGGACCACGCCGTCCTGTGGGTTCTGGAGGTCGTCCCATGCCTTGGCCGCATACGGCAAGACGATGTCCACGAGCTGCGCGTGCAGGTCCTCAGCCTCGACACCTCGCAGGCGGGGAACGTGACGGCGCTTGATGGTGCGGTCCGCGGACTGGCAGAAGCGGGTGACGGTCCGCAGCACGGTGTAGGACAGCGCCTTGTTGGTGACGTTGCGATCGCCGATCCGGACCCTCATGTTGACGGCGATGCCCAGCGAGGCGCCGGTCTTCCAGCCAGGCACCCGGGGCGCGTTCAACCGGGATCCGTACTTGCGGCCCACGGCTGCGAAGGCGAGCGAGTGGGCGGTCCTGCACCGCACATTGGCCGGGAACTTGCGCGCGGCGTCATTCGCGATCGACTTGTTGAACGCTATGTACCGGCCAGGTTTGGTCGTGCTGGCCGCGAGCATCGCCAGCGTGGTCGTCTTGCCGGTTCCCGCTCCGGCCTGGAGGACCAGGTGGTCCCCGCGCCGGAAGGTGTCTACGGCCGTGCTCTGCTCAGGGGTAGGTGCGGGCATCGCGCTCCTCAAAGGGTGGATGCGGTTTCATAGCGCAATCGAACGGTGACACGCGGAGAGGATGCCCGTCTGGCGATCACGAAATCTCTACATCGCCTGCAAGCCCAGACAGGCAACAGCGCGGCCCGGCAGGGCTGCCGCAGTAGGGCGAGCACTCTCGCCTGATGGCGCGCCTGCTGGCCGCCGGGCTGTACTGGGGTTGCAGAGGACCGGGGTCCCGGGCCAGCCGGGTGGGGACCGAGCCCGTGATGCCGAGCGTCGGAGGGCTGCTTCGGCCCGGCGGTTGGGGATGCGGCTGCGGCCGGTCCGGCCAAGACCTCATCGGCAGCCTGACGGTGAGCGAACGGCTCGACCGGTGGCTGGAGGGCAAGCGGATCCGGAAGTCCGGCCTGAACCGCTACGAGGGACCGACATCCGCGTCCACCTCAAGCCCCACATCGGGCACCGGCGCCTCGATGGGCTGCGCGTGAGCCACCTCAGCGACATGTTCACGGCGGTCGCCGACGCCAGCGCAAAATAAAACCCCAGGTCACGAACTATGTGACCTGGGGTTTCAAGATGAGCCGCCTTCGGGATTCGAACCCGAGACCTACGCATTACGAGGGCCTGCAAGATCGTGACAGGTGAGGGTGGGAGGTGCCACCGAATCCCGTTTTCCCAGGTCAGACAGGTGAGATCAAGCCCCGCGTGCCGTCCGGCCCATCCTGTACCACCCCGTCCGCTCACGCAGCGCTCACGCGTCAGCAGCGGCATCTGCGAGAACGGTCAACGGGATGACCCTGCGTCGGGCGATCGGAGCTCAGGACCCACTGTGGCAACGATCAGCACCCTGCCCTCCTGCTCTGTCCCTAGACTGTGTCAGGGCGACGCAACGCAGGGCACTGGGGGAAGACTTGGAAGAGACAGAGCGCAGGGCTGCAACGGCTCCCATCCGTATCCACCAGATCCGCACTGCGCTTCTGCAGCAGTACCGGGGCCTCATCTACGACGAAGACCTCAAAGGGTACGACCAGCAAGGCTACGAACAGCGCTTCCTCTCCCGCGCGTTGACAGCGGCTGCAGTACGCGAAGTGACGGGTTGTGATCACAAGAGCGCCGGCGCCTCTGTCATTGATGGTGAAGATGACCAAGGCATCGACGGCGTTGCTGTCACCGAGGGCACACAAGAGGTCTGGCTCGTCCAAGCCAAGTGGAGTGACGAGGGCAAGGGCAAGCTCGACACCAACGCGGCGCACAAGCTCATCGCTGGTCTCCGCCTCATCGAGCAACGAAGTTTCGACCGCTTCAACGACCGCCTGGAGCCAATCGCTGCACGAGTCAACGCCGCGATGCACGATGCCCGGCTCAAGGTGACTCTCGTAATCGCTGTCATGGGTGTGGGGACCCTCAGCAAGGAGACCACAACCGTTCTCGACGATGCCCGGAACGAGTTCAACGGCCTCGGTCCGGTGCTCGAGTACCGGGTGGTCCATGCTGCGGACATCCTGCAACAGATCCGGGAGGACCTGACTCCCGAACCTGTGCGGGTGACCGTACGAATGACGAACTGGCTCAGGCGGAACACTCCACTCACCGCTTACCAGGGCACCGTTCCAGCCAGCAACATCGCCGAGTGGTACCAGGAGCACGAAAACCGGCTCTACGAGCAGAACCTACGTCAGTCCCTCGGTACAACCCGAGTCAATTCCGGCATGCTCGGCACCCTGGTGGACGAGCCGGAGAACTTCTGGCTCTTCAACAACGGCGTGACCGTCCTGTGCGATGAGCTGGAGGAGGATTGGCCGGGGCGCCGCCGTCCGGACGAGCCAGTGCACCTGCGCATCTCAGGGGTCAGCGTCGTGAACGGCGCACAGACCGTCGCAGCGGCACACCGCGCCACGAAGGCGGCCCCCGAGGCGGTCGAGGACGCCGAGGTCACGGTCAAGGTGATCGTCGTCGACAAGGACATGCCGGATCTCGCACAACGCATCACCGAGACAACTAATACGCAGAACCATGTGGAGCAACGCGACTTCATCGCCCTCGACGAGGTGCAGGCGATGATCCGCGAGGACTTCATGCTGTCCCTGCAAAAGTCCTACGTGTTTAAGCGTGGTGAACCCGATCCAGCGCCGGACGAAGGGTGCTCTGTGGTGCACGCCGCCATTGCCCTGGCTTGTGCGCACCGCAATACCGAACTCGCCGTGCGCGCAAAGCGGGACACTGACCTTCTCTGGGAGCGTGGCAGCGGAGGTGCCTACCCTCGGCTCTTCGGGGAGCGACCGGGGGCCTTCCAGATCTGGCGCTCGGTACTCGTGCACCGCACTGTGGGCACCGCCCTGAACGAAGAACGCAAGCGGTTCCAGAAGCGCGCCGCCGACGTGAGCCAGCGAGGTGACCTACTCGTAACCCATCTGGTTTTTCAGCTTCTCGATCAGGACCGTATCGACGATCCCGAGTACGACTGGAACGCGGCGCTGCGAGAAGTTCCCGGACTCACCAATCGCGTCCTGTCCTGGCTGATCCACCACATTGACACGGAGTACGGGCAGACCTCGTTCCTCAGTGGAACACTCACTGACGCCGGGCGGTGTAAGCACCTCGCGGAGCTAGTCCTGCGTGACGCCGAACGGGAAGGGGTCATCCCCGACCTGCCAGCTATCTACAAGGCCACAAAGGAGAGCAAGCGCAAGCCACGCCGCCCCAACGCTGTGCCCACCCTCGTGGACCACGGGAAGATCAGGAACGGGACACCAGTCCACCTACGTCTGTGGAACAAACCCGAGATCGATGCGCTCACCCCGTGGCTAGCCGAGGACTCCCGACGCGGTGAGGCAACCTGGGTGAACGACCGTACGCGGTGCCTAGTGTGGGCGGTAGACGGGCGTGCTTACTCGCCGACGCGGCTGGTCCTGAACCTCTACGAGCTCGCCGGCTGGGAGGAAGCGCCTGTGGCGGTCCAGGGCCCTGCACGGTGGACTCTGGACGGTGGCGCAACCCTCTCAGAACTGGCACGGACATTGCTTGACGAGCAGGCCGAACAGGAATGAGTGCGGGCAACGCCGCAACGCTGGCTGGGGAACACTCACTCACCCACGGCAAGGGGTCGAAAAGCCCTTCAGCGAGGCGGCTCGAGGTCGACTCATCCGGTGGGGCTGCTTGAGGCTGAGGGCCTGGTGGGCGAGGGCACGCATCATCCAGGCGATGTGGCCGTGCGGGTCGGGCGTCAGACCCCGCAGGCGATGCCACCGGACGGCTCGTGGCGACCGACCGGACCACGAGCTGGGACCGCTCGATCGACGGCAAGGACGGCTTCCACGGCGATGTCGCCCTGGACGGCCCCTTCCTTCCGCTCGTCGCTGCCTGTCTTCACGTGGCCGGCACCCACGCGAGTTTCAGTAGGTCAGATCCCACGGTGATCCACCAGGCAGCCAGTCGCATCGTCGCCGGTGAGACCCTGCCCGCCGTCCGGCCGCGGCGCCGCCGAGCTTGCTACTACGGAACTCCCCCGGTTGGTTGTCCTACGAGCGTGGACGGTGACCGTCACAAAATTCCGCCCACACCCGAAGAGGCCCCAACCTCGCAGGACACCGGTATCGCCCGGGTCAGTCGACCTGGGCGGGCAGTTCCACCCCCAAATCCTGAGCAAACGCCTCGATCTCGGCCAGCGCCCGCCTCAGGTCATCGGTGACGGAGGCCGTCAGTTGCTCGATGGAGGGTGACTCCCCGGCCTCGGAGGCGGAGGGGTCCAGCAGGCCGATGTCGAGACTCACCCTCTCGTCGGCGAGCAGTTCGCTGGCGTCGAAGGGGCGGAAGAGGTCGGACTGCCGTTCCTTGCGGCTCTGGCGGTGCGGGTCGTCGGCGGGGAAGGCCCGGTGCTCGAAGTCGGCGAGGTGCTCGGCCTTCAACGGGCGCTGTTTGAGAGTGAAGTTGCTGCCCGTGCGCAGGTCGTAGACCCACAGCTGGCCAGTGTTCGGCGGGTCGTCGTCCTCGCGGTGGTCGGGGACCGCGTCGAAGAAGAGGACGTTCGCCTTCACGCCGCCTGCGAGGAAGATGTTGTCGGGCAGGCGCAGCATGGTGTGCAGGTTGTAGTTGGTGAGCAGTTCGCGGCGGATCTGGGCTCCCGCGCTGTTCTTCCCACCCTCGAAGAGGACGTTGTCCGGGAGGACCACGGCTGCCCGGCCCCGGTCTGTGAGCAAAGTCCCGATGTGCTGGAGGAAGTTGAGCTGTTTGTTGGTCGTGGTGAGGTCACCCAGCCAGAAGTCCGGGCGGTAGTACGCCACATCGTCGCGGTTGCCGTCGTCCTCATCGCCGTTCCCGCCGGAGATGGCCAGCTTCGAGGCGCGGCCGAAAGGCGGGTTCGCGAGGACCATCGAGGCGAGCCGGTCCGACGGCTTCTCCAACGCGTCCCGGACCTCGATGAGCGGCTGGCCGACCGGGTCGCCGAGGGAGTGCAGGAGCAGGTTCATGGCAGCCAGGCGAGCCGTGCTGGGCACCAGTTCTGTACCCCAGATTTGCTTCGTGCGCAGGCGGTTCAGGTCCTCGTCGGGAAGATCCTTGCCGTACTCCCGGATGATCTGCTGGTACGCGGCGAGAAGGAAACCACCCGTGCCGCAGGCGGGGTCGGTGATCGTGTCCTGCGGGGTCGGGCGCATGCAACGGACGATCGACTCGATGAGAACGCGCGGTGTGAAGTACTGCCCGGCACCCGCTTTGGTGTCCTGGGCGGTGCGTTGCACCAGTGCCTCGTAGGCGGCGCCCTTGATGTCGGAGCGGCCCTCGTACCACTTCTCCTCGTTGATCAGATCGACGATGAGACGGCGGAGGTTGGCCGGGTTTTCGATGCGGTTGCGGGCCCGGTTGAAGATCAGGCTCAGGGTGGTGTGGTCGTCGGCGGCGCTGCGGTGGCCCAGGTCGGTGAGGAGCTTGGTGTATGCCTGCTCCAGGGGGTCGCCTTCCAGGCGGACGAGTTCAGACCAGCCTCGGGTCTTCCACTCATCCGTGGTCGGGAGGACGTGCTCGTGTTCCTCGGCGGGCAGGTATGCGTTCAGCTTCTCGATCTCGTCGGCCATCTTGAGGAAGACCAGGAAGCTGAGCTGTTCCAGGTAGTCGATGCTGGAGACTCCGTCGTCGCGGAGGACGTTGCAGTAGTTCCACAGACGTTCGACGAGCCGACGGGCTTCCTGATTCACGAGCTGAACTCCAGTGGGAGGGTGGTCTGTTCGCCGTCGAGGGCGGGGGTGTCGCGGTGGGGTGGGGGTGCCGGGGTCGACGCCTGCCTTCGCTTCGTGCGGGCGGCACGTCGGGCTGCCTTTCGTGCGGCCTCGGCGGCCTCGCGTTCGACGCGGATGCGCTTAAGGAGGACTTCGGCGGGCTCGTCGTCCGGCTTCTGGGGGGCTAGGCGGCCGGAAAAAGCTTCGGCGAGGAGGGCGCGACGGAGGGCAACGACATGCGCAAGGGCAGTTCTGGCGCTTGTTTTCGCCCGATTCAGACGCGCACGCGCCACCTCGGCTGCAGAGACAAGGCGTTCCTGGTCCTGCAACGCAAACAACGGAATGGTCAGCGCCTTCAGCTTCCGTGTGCTGAGTGTGTGGAGTCCGCTGGTGGAACTTGCGACACGTTGCAGGCGGCGAGCAACCGTCGGCGAGTTCCAGACGAGTTCCAGGTAGGCAGGAATGAGTTCAGGCCCCGGACGGACACGGATCAGGTGGTTCTGATGCACGCAGTCCTCGATCTCCCCATGCCAGACGGCTGCCCGGCCGATCTGATCGGGGCTTCCGTTGCCTTCGACAACAAGCAGGTCGCCGTCTGCGAGGCGATACCGTTCGATCTCGTTCTTGAAGAGTTCGACCTTGTGTACGTCTGCCAGGTCAAGCATGCCTCGCGCCACGTTGGCCACGCGAAGGAACGGATACGCGTTGTCCACCGGACGTCGTCGGGCCTGCTTCTGGATTCCCCCGCTTACCTCCGCGACCAACTCGACGAGGTGGTCTTTCGGAGCCGCCACATCCACTCCGGGCATGGTGCCCGCTGCAACGGCGTCGAGTACCGCATTCCAAGTCTCGGAGATGCCTTTCAGGGCCGCACGCAGCTTCTGTTCAAGCACATCCAACCGCGCCACCCCCGCATCGACCGCATCCGCGATCCTCCTCTGCTCAGCCACCGGTGGCACGGGAACATGCCAACCCACCAGCTTCGCTGCACCAAGATGACGGATGCCGACCCCTCGTGTGGCCCGCGCGAACTGCCCCCTCGCCGCCTCGTACCAGAGCAGATGAGCGAAGTAACGCGGGTCGCCCTCGTCAAGACGCACTCGAATGAGCGTGTTCTGGAAGCAGCAGCCCTCGATCTCCCCGTTCCACAGCACCGGCTTCCCCACCTCGCTCGGGCTGCCGGAGGCCTCGTTGAGGAGGATGTCGCCGGGCCGGAGCCGGTAGGTCTCGAACTCGTCGTCCGTGAAGTTCATCTTCTTCACGTCGGCGAGCCGCAGGCCTCCCCAGTCGACATTCGCGGCACGCACATAGGGACGCATGTGATCGCCCTCGGCGTGCTTGGGTGATCTCTGACGGCCCAATCGGACCTCGGCGACCTCCCCCACCGTCGCCCAAGCCCATCCCTCCGGCAGTTCCCCCCGCCCAAGCCCCCAAGCCCCGCCGTCTCCGCCCCTACCGCTCCCGCTCACGCACCCAGTTCCTTGTCCAGCTCGTCCACCAGCTTGACCGGCTCCCACCGGCTGTTCCTGAAGGCGTCCACAAAATCGCCGTAGCCGCCCTCCATCCGCCGATGTCCCTCCATCAGCGACTTCACGCTGACCGTGGCGTTGGCGGCCACCACGTCGGCGACCCGGCGCAGCCAGGCGCGCTGCCGGTCGTCGAAGGTGACGCCGGCCGTCTCCTGACGGGCTAGCCATCCCTCCAGGCGGCTCTCTACCGTACTGCGATACGGATGGAAGTCCTCGCCGTCGAACCCCAGCTCGTACCGCATGATCGACAGGAACTCGACCAGGCCCGCGTTGCGTCGCGGGCCGCCCCTGGCGATCTCCAGGTCGACGTACGCCTTCCACAGCCTGGCCTCCGTCCACTCCCGCCGCGTCGCCCTGACCTTGGCGATCAGTTCCTTCAGCACACGCAGGACCTCGCGCGGCGAGCGGCGTTCGTGGAAGGCGATGCGCAGCGGGGCGATCTGGTCCTCATGCTCGGCCATGTAGGTGTGCCAGTCATCGACGACCTGGCGGGCCTCCTCCTCGTCGTGCAGGCCACGTGCCTCGATGAGCTGGTCCCGGCTGAGGTGGTCGATGAGCAGCCAGCTGTCGCGCGCCGCCTCCAGCAGGGCCGCCCGTAGTGCGTCGCTGTCCGTGAGGGGGAGTACGGCGGCGGCGATCTCCGAGCCCTCGTCCACCACCTCGCCCTGCGCACGGGCCTCCGCCCTGCGGTCGGTGTCGGCGGCCCGGACCAGGGTGACGACGAACTCCTCGTACGATCGGCCGCTCAGATGCTGTTCGATGACCGCCCGGCCCTGGTCGTCGAGACGGCGGCCCAGGCGGCTGAGACGGCCCGCCAGCGTGGCGACATCGTCCACGTGGAGGGCCCGGCCTTCGCCGCAGGCCGTCAGCAGGCGCTCCAGACTGGGCACCGGGGGCTCGTCGTCCCGGACCAGCGGGCGCGAGTCCACCTTCGGGTGCTCGGTCACACCCACCGCGTCGACGATCACGAAGCGGTCCTTGTGAACGGCGTCACGGGTGACCTTCCGCAGGTCGTGGTCCTTGATGGTGCGGGCGCCGCGCCCCTTCATCTGCTCGAAGTACGACCAGGTGTGGATGTCCCGCATGAAGACAAGGCACTCCAGGGCGGGGATGTCCGTACCCGTGGCGATCATGTCGACGGTGACGGCAATGCGCATACCGGGCTTGTTGCGGAAGTCGCTCAGCGCCTTCTTCGCCTGCGGCTCCTGGCTGGTGATCTTCCGGCAGAAACCGGGGCCCGCGTCGAACGCCGTGTGGACCGCCGCCACGATCGCGTCGGCGTGCAGGTCGTTCTGGGCGAAGAACAGCGTCTTCGGGACGATCTCACGGCTCTGGATCTCACCCGTCACCCGGTCATTCACGGGCGGGAAGATCTCCGTGAACAGCTTGTCCCGGAAGGTCTCCACGACGAGGCGGATCTGGTCCTTCGAACGCACCCGCTGGTTGATCTCGACGGGAGCGTACGGGTCGGCCTCCTTCACCGTGTGCCAGCGTTCGGCCCTGCTCTCCTTGTGTACCTTGGCGATGACCGAGTTATATCGCTCGACCCGGCCGTCGGGATGGACCTTCTCGCTCAGCTCGGGGATGGTCGAGCCACGTTCGGTGATGTTCGTCCAGATCTTGTAGATGTCGTAGTCGACGTTGACGCTGTCGGCGACGGCCTGCGGATAGCTGTACTGGCTGACCAAGTTGTTGTCGAAGAAGCCGAAGGTCTCGTCGATCGGCGTCGCGGTCAGGCCCACCACATGGGCGTCGAAGTAGTCCAGGACCGGCTGCCACCGCCCGTAGATGGAGCGGTGGCACTCGTCGACCACGATCACGTCGAAGGTGTCGGGGGGCAGCTCGGGGCAGTAGCTCACGCGTGCCACGTCGCCCGCCAGCCGGTCCACCGCCTTCGTCTCGAAGTCCCCGAAGCCGTCGAGGTCCTTTTTGAAGTCCTCGTCGTCCCTGAACTCCGCGTCGTCCGGCTTCGGCGTCCGGATGCCGGCGAGCTTGCACCACAGCCGCTGGATCGTGGAGATCACGATCTTGTCGGACTCCGCGACCTCACCCTTGTTGAAGAGCCTGAGCGGCATCTGCTGGTGGAGCGGTCGCTCAGAGCCAAGCGGAGTGAAACCGCGGTAGGCGTTGTACGCCTGTTCACCGAGGTTGTTGCGGTCCACGAGGAAGAGCACCCGATGGGCTCGCGCGTGTCTGAGCAGGCGGTAGCTGCTCTGCACCACGGTGTACGTCTTCCCCGAGCCGGTCGCCATCACGATCAGGGCCTTCTCCTGCCCCTTGGCGAAGGACCGCTCCAGCCCCTTGATCGAGCGGCGCTGGGCGGCCCTGAGCCGCCTGTGGTCGAGACGTTTGTCCGGTAGCCGCCGCAGGCGGGCGCGCAGCGTCGGCGTGTCCGGGTTCTCCTCGGCCTCGCTCATCCAGCGGTCCAGGGTGGTCGGCTGGTGCGGGGCGAAGACCCGGCGGCTGTGGGCGCCTCCCTGGGGCGCGTCGGGGGCGGACGTGCCGTCCAGGCGTTCTCCGTCCAGGATGTTGCGGAAGTGCCAGGCGGCGCCGTGGATGACGTATTGGAAGGGCGGCAGACCGCGCTCCCGCCATACGCGGTTCTTGTCGATAGTGGCGACTCTGGCGGCGTACGCCTCCGCCGCGTCGAATAGCGTCTCGGGGTCACTGTCCGACGGCCCGGACACGACGATCCCGCACATCGCGCGGCGTACATAGAGCACGAAGAGCACCCGATCGACCTCTGGCCGGACCCTCACCGCCTCGTACTCGACGCCGAGTTTGCGGTCGGCCGGTTCGTGCACCCGCCATCCGGCGGCGGTCAGCGCCGCCTCCGCCTTCCCTGCCCACTCCGGCCCCGTGCCGCTCACGGTCCCTCCCTGCTGACTCTGTCCCACCGCGCGTACACCGATTAGAACAGCTGGTGTACGCGGGTCGCGGGGGTACGGCAGGATCGGGCCAGCACAGATCCCGACCCGGGCGGCGGGTGTCGTAACCGCTCCGTACAGTGGGCGGTGTCACTGCGGGTAGCGGTGGGTGACGGTACAGAACGAGGAGAAGAGAGGACCGGCCGGTGTACGTGGCGAGGCTCAGGATCAACGGGTTCCGTGGATTCCACGGGCCTCGTGCCTGTGACCTCGACTTCGAGCGGCCTGACGGCGGATATGCGGGCTGGACGGTGCTTGCGGGGCGCAACGGGTCGGGGAAGACGACGCTGCTGCGGTCGATCGCGATCGGGCTCGCAGGACCGAGACGGGCCGGGCAGCTCGACGGGGACCTGGAGACCCAGTTGTCCTATGGAGCGTCCCAGGGGAAGCTGGCGGTCGACGTCCTGCCCGACCCTGGCGTGGACACAGGCACTCGCGAGCCGGACAAGATCACCGCCGTGGCGCTCTGGGAGCCGGAATGGGAGTCGGAACCCGGTCAGGACGACCCTCCGGTCGAACTTGTGTTCCAGCAGGACCGAGAGAGAAGCGCCCGCAGCGTCCTCGACTATCTGTGGTCGTCGACTCCACCCCCGGGCTGGTTCCACGCCGCGTACGGGCCCTTCCGCCGGCTCACCGGCACCGGTCTGTACGAGCGAACGCCACAGGTACCTGACCGTACGGCCGCCTTGCGCACCCTGTTCGAGGAACAGTCCGCGCTGACCGAGGCGTTCGACTGGCTGCTGTCTCTCCACCTGCGGGCGCTGGAGAACAAGCCCGGAGCCGCCGCACTCAAGTACGGGGTCATCGACTTCCTCAACGGCGGGCTACTGCCCGAGCCGTACCACATCGAGGATGTGGACTCCGACGGAATGTGGCTACGGCACCTGGGCGGTGAGGACGGTGCCGAGGGACCCCTGATCGAGCTGCGCCGCATGAGCGATGGGCAACGGACCGTGGTGGCACTGGTTCTGGACATCGTGCGCCAGATGCACGCCGCCTACGGGGAGCTTACGTTCCGCACGGAGCACCAACGCACCTACCTGCCGCACCCCGGCGTCGTCCTCATCGACGAGGTGGACGCTCACCTGCATCCCTCGTGGCAGCAACGCATCGGGGACTGGCTGAAGTCCCGTTTCCCCGCAGTACAGTTCATCGTCACCACACACAGCCCATACGTCTGCCAGGCTTCCGATCCAGGCGGCCTGATCCGCGTACCTGGCCCAACCGACAACGCTTCCCCCGGGCCGGTCTCCGAAGAGCTGCGGCAACGCATCGTGTACGGCACCGGTGACGATGCCGTCCTCTCCGAGCTGTTCGGCCTCGACACCCCTTACTCCGAACAAGCCCGTGCCCTCCGGCAGGAGTTGGTGGAGTTGGAGGCGCGTGTCGTCACCGGCGAGGCGACTGACGACGAGGAGGCCCGGCACGCGACGCTGCGCGCTAGGTTGAGCAGTTCCCCCCGGACGCGCGCCACCGAGTTGCAGGCTCGTCTGAAGCGCCTCGGAGTTCTCGACGAATGATTCGGGTGCAGCGTGTCGAGCTGCCGCGTCAACTGGCCGCGCGGGCGGTACGTCTGACCGAGCAGATCAACGAGTTCTCCAGCGATGTGCGTGTCTCCGAGGCGAGAGGCTTGTGGAAGAACACGACGCATCGGCGCAACCTCGTCACTCCCCTGCGCGGGGTGCTCCGCGAGATGGCTCACGGAAACCGCTGCTGCATGTACTGCGGCGATGATCTGAGCACGGACATCGACCACTTCGAGCCGATTGCCGAAAACCCACTGCGGACCTTCGACTGGCTCAACCATCTGTTGGCTTGCTCAGAGTGCAATAGCACTCACAAGAAGGACAGGTTTCCACGCGATCCCGAAACCGGCGCACCCCTGCTAATCGACCCGACGACCGAGGATCCCTTCGATCACCTATACCTGGGCCTCGACACTGGCTTGTACCTCGGGCGAACGGAGAAAGGCCGCCAGACCGAGCGGGTCTGCGGACTCAACCGGGACGACCTTCCCGAGGCCCGGTGCATCGCGCGGGACGGGGTTGTCATGTGTGTGGACGGCTGGCTGTCCGGCAGAGAGCAGGGAAACGAGCGGAAGATGGCCGTCGCCGTACGGACCATCCGGAACCAGCCCTTTGCCGACGTCGCCCAGTTCATGTTGCGGCAGGCCATGCTGCCAAGGGCGTCCGCCGCGTTCGCCTTCGACCTCGGCGAGGAGACTCTCCACCATCTGCGCGACCCGGAACTACGGGCCGCACTGCTGGCCTGAGCGCAGGGTAGCCGGACGTTCCTCGTCTGCGGCACCGTCGTGGCCAGTCGCGCCCACGCGGCGGAGCTGCACATCGATACGGCCCCGCGCCTACGGGGCTCGGCGGGACCGCAGCGGACTTCGCCCTCAACCGTTCCCGTGGTCCCAGCCGCGGACGCCGACGATCACTGCGCAGAGGTAGCCGTAACCTGACGTTCGGCGGCGACCATCTGCGCGCACGCGGTCCTGGCCAGGCGCGGCCAGTGGCCGCCCGCCAGGTCAGCGACGATCACCAGGGGCTCCCAGGTGTCGGCGGCGCGGTCCTCGACCGGCATGGCCGGTTCCAGGTTGGCGGCCTCATCCAGCAGTGGCCTGGCCCACTCGGCGATGCGGTCACGCAGATCATGCAGGGCAGGGATGTCGCGGCGGGAGCGGAACGGCTTGACCTTCTCCCCCTCCGCCCGGCGCCGCATGCGAATGACCACCGCCCGGTCCATGACCGTGTCGGGCAGGTCGCCGATGCCCGCGATGGCCGCCATGGCGAAGGTCGCGAACCGGTGCGGGATGTGGTCGTTGCCGACGACCCGGGTCACGTAACGACCCCGCTGATGCCCGGCATTGAGCAGGCCGCGCATCTCCTCGTTCTTCTCCTCCACCTTCGGAAAGCCGAAGATCGTGTCCGCCTCGTCCACCAGGAGCGTGGGCGGATCGTCCGCGTCGATGGACCGGAAGATCGCCGCTGGTGTGGTGTTGATGGTGAGCATCGGGTCGTGGACCGTCTCGGTCAGTACGTCAAGGAGACGCAACTTGCCACACCGCTTCGCCGGCCCCACCACCGCCAGGCGCGGGGCGTGCTGCCACGCCGCCTGCAGATGCGTCGCCAGCACCCACAACGTCACCGCATCCAGCGTCTCCTTGCTCGGGAGGATCACGAACTGGGCGATCTGCGCGCGCAGTTCATCCAGCAGTTCCGAGCCGTAGGTCGGCTCCACGTCGGGTATCGCCACCGGCTCGCTCGGCGCCTCCGCCTCGTCGGCGCTACGGGCCTCCGCATCGCCGCTCAGGTCCGGATCGGCGCTGTCAGCCTGCGCGGCGCGCAGGTGGGCGCCGGGCTGGCCGGGGATGGCCGCTGCGGGCCAGACAGCCTGGGCAGGGGCGGAAGAGGACTCGGGGTTCTCGGGTTGCACCAGGCAGCTCCTCTGGCGGTTGCGGGCGCGCATGCCCTGGCCGCCGGGTCGGTTCACATGGGACTGGTGGGGAGTCATCGGGCCTCCGGCGTTGCACCGCCGGGGGCTCTCCCCCTTCTCGCGAGCGTTCGCGTACTGCGAGGGACCACGGACAGTACGTCCACGCCCCGCCACAGTCCAGCGTTTCTGTGTCAGCTCAGCGCAGAACGGTCTGCTATGGCTCCCCGCTCTCACGCGGCCAGCCCCAGCAAGGCCAGCAAGTCGGCGGTCACCACCCGGTAGGCATTGCCCAGTCGCAGCACCTTGCACGGGTACTGGCCGCGCTTGGCCAGCTCGTACCCCATGCTCCGCCCGAGCCCCAACGCCCGGTTGCCCGTCTCCAGGTCAACGGCAGCGGGAAGCTCCAGCAGCTCCTCACGGCTCATGCCCTTCACCCGGCCAACGGGTTCGTACTCGCGCATACGCGCTCCATCCATGACTGAGCCCTCGGCGAACGCGACGATCGCGCTCGTCTCCAGGCCATGGAATCAACGCTAGGCAAGCTAATGTGTCTTTATGACACAACGCCGTTCCGACCATGGATATGAGGAAGACAGCGAGGTCGACGACCTCGAATGGGAGGACCACGTCATGGCCACTGTGGCCGGCGAGGTCCGCAGACGACGGAAGGAACTGCGGTGGAGCGCACAGGACCTCGCCGACAGGTGCGAGGAGATCGGCTATCCGATCCCCCGCAATGTGATCGCCAACATGGAGTCCGGCCGCCGCGCCGTCCTCCCTCTGGTCGAGGTCATGGTCCTCGCGAAAGCCCTGCGCATGTCCCCGATCGGCCTGCTGTACCCGGTCGGTTACGTCGCAGAGGTCCGCCAACTCCCCTACGAGGACCCGCGACCGACCTGGGACGCCTTGCAGTGGTTCACCGGCAACTCACCCGCCGAGGGCGCTACCGACTACATGCTCGACCACTTCCTGGCCCACGACCTCGAACTCCGCTCGGCCCTGGCCGCCGTGGAGAGCGAGGACTACGAACGCTGGAAGGTCAGGACTGCCGCGAACCGCGTCCAACGGGAAGCTGCCGAGCGCGCCTTGGCCCGATACGCCGACCAGGCAGCCGAAGCCAAGCGCGAGCTGCTCCATCACCGCGACGCCATCCGCGAAGGCGGCGGCACCCCACCACACCTGCCCTCGCAGCTCGCCGACATCGACCCGCCTGATACCGACCCCACCGAGGAGAACGATCTTTGAAGGGCTCCACCTACCGCCGCTGCTCCTGCCGCGACCCGAAGACCGGCAAGGAACTCGGCACTTCCTGCCCGAAGCGCAACAGCAGGAACCACTGCACCTACTCCATACGCCAGGAGCTGCCACCCCGCGAGGACGGCAGTCGCAGGTCCTTCGCCCGTGGCGGCTACGACAGCCGCAAGGCCGCCCAGGCCGACCTCGACCACGTACGCGCCCTCCTTGGCCTGGCCGAGTCGGACGATCCCGAGGGCACGGAACTGATCGCCGCCATGCTGACCGAAGTCAGCAGCGAGAAGACTCCCCTGCCCGACGTCGAGGAGATCCGGCGGCGCCTCAACACCGGCCAGGACCTCATCGGCAGCCTGACCGTGAGCGAGTGGCTCGACCGGTGGATGGCGGGCAAGCGCATACGCAAGTCCGGCCTGAGCCGCTACGAGACCGACATCCGCGTGCACCTCAAGCCGCACATCGGGCACCGGCGACTCGACCGGCTGCGCGTCAGCCACCTCAGCGAGATGTTCACGGAGATCCGCGACGCCAACGCCCAGATCCTGGAGCAGAACGCTCAACGGCGAGCCGCGATCGATGATCTGGCGACCGTGCCGTGGAAGGGCGCGGAGAACCGAGCCCGGCGCAAGGCGATGAAGGCCGCGATCGACGAGATGCCTCCCTTCCGTCGCATTACCGGCCCCGCCACGCGCCTGCACGTCAAAGCCACGCTCCGCGCGGCCCTGAACGACGCGATCGGGCAGCAGATCATCACGTTCAACCCGGCCGCTCATGTCGAGATCGATCCCGTGCGCAAGCCGAAGGCGCTGGTGTGGACGGACGAGCGGGTCGCCAAGTGGGAGCAGACGGGCGAGAAGCCGTCGCCCGTGATGGTCTGGACGCCCCAACAGACCGGCGCCTTCCTCGGCTTCGTAGCAGAGGACCGGCTGTACGCGATGTGGCACCGGATCGCCTTCCGTTGCCTGCGCCGTGGTGAGGCGTGCGGGCAGCCGTGGTCGGAGACGAACCTCGACACACACTCCCTCACCGCCTCCTCGCAGCTCGTGCAGGACGGCTGGGACATCGAGGCATCCGACCCCAAGACCGACAGATCACCGACCTCTTTGAGCGGCTCGTCGCCGCCTCCGGCCTCCCGCCGATCCGTCTGCATGACCTGCGCCACGGCGCAGCAACGCTCATGCTGGCCGCCGACATCGACATCAAGATCGTGTCGGACACCCTCGGGCACAGTGATACCCGCATCACGCGGGATATCTACCAGAGCGTCCTGCCCCAGGTCGGCAGGAGCGCCGCCGAGGCGACGGCGAAGCTGGTCCCACTTCAGCGCAAGACCGAGGCGGAGAAGGCGGCCCGCAAGGCCGCGAAGAAGGAGAAGGCCAAGAAGGCCGCGGCGGAGAACGCCGGCAAGGACAGGGGCTGCAAGCCGAAGAACAAGGCGAAAGCCCAGCCCAAGGCCGACAAGAAGGCCAAGTTCCGGAAGCCCAAGAAGTAGGTCTCTGAGCGCCCCCGCTCACGCATCGCTCACGCCAGCCATCCCGCGGCACCACGGCCGTGCGACGCGTCATGCCCGGAGCAACGCAAAAGGCCAGGTCACGGGCTGTGTGACCTGGCCTTTTTACTGAGCCGCCTTCGGGATTCGAACCCGAGACCTACGCATTACGAGCCCGCTAGGGATCATGTCGCGCCGTGCCGCGTGGCCGTGTCAGATCTCGTTTTCCCAGATCAGAGCACATGTCACGGTCCCACTGTTCGTACCCTGTGTTGCACCGTCCACAGGCGTCCGCGCTCCCCTTGCGCTCCCCTGATCGCCGCCGGTGACACTCCAGTCCCGGACAGCGACCCCGACTTCCTGGCTGCAGCCAGGTTGTCACCATCGGACAATGCGAGCAGGGGCTTCGCCACCTCTGCTTGATCTCCCCGCCCTTCGTATGACCTTGTTCGGTCTCTTCGCGTGATCTTCTGCGGCGTGTCGAGTTGCCCGGGAGTGTCGTGGAAAGCCTGCGCGAGCCATGAGTTCACGCGAGAGGAAGACGGAAGTTGGGTTTCACGGAGAAGCGCGGGAACTACTGGTGCGGCCGATACAAGACCGCGCCCGGCAAGCACAACACGGTCGTCGACGCGAACGGCGAGGCGATCCGCTTCGCCACCAAGGGCGAGGCCCAACGGGCGGCGGCTGATGCCGAGACCAAGTACCAGCACGGCGACTGGCGTGGCCCGGCCCTCGACCAAGAGACCTTCGGCGAGTACGCGAACCGCTGGTACGAAGCCCAAGACCTGGCCGCCTCGACCATGCAGAACTATCGGCGTCACATCGAGCAGCACCTGCTCCCCGAGTTCGAGGACAAGGCGCTCGCCGGCATCCTGCGCACGGACGTCGACCTGTGGGAGAAGAGGGAGAAGGCTGTCTACGCGGCCTCCAGCGTCAGAACCTGGCGCTCGACGCTCCATCTGATCTTCGAAGACGCGATCGACGAGGGCCTGATCACGTCCAACCCGGCCGCCAGACGGCGCGGACGCGGCAAACGCGCCGGCCGCTCCCGCAACCGCGGCCCGGAGAAGGTCGTCACCGACGCACTCGGCATCCTGCTCACCGCCGAACGGGCCGCCCTGCTCTCCGGCCGCGACGACGAGTTCGTCGCCGTCGTCCTCAAGGGCTACACCGGCATGCGCTGGGGCGAAATCGTCGGCTTGGAGACCGAGTTCGCCCGCCCAGGCTCCGTCCGCGTCGAGTGGCAGCTGTACGAACTCGACACCGGCGAGCTGGTGCGCTGCCCACCCAAGGACGACAGCTACCGCACCATCGACTCGATGGACTGGCTGTCGGCCCTGGTCGCCAACCACGTCGCCCGAACGAAGCCGAAACCCTGCCCGTGTCACGGCAAGACCTACGTCTTCCGCGGGCAGGGCACGGCTCGCACCGGCGGCCACCAGAGCGCAAAGCTCGTCGACGTCGCGCGCCGCGCCGAAGTCTCCGCTGGCACGGTGTCCAACGTCCTCAACCACCCCGACCGCGTCACCGAAGCCAAACGGCTGAGGGTGGAGCAGGCCATCGCGGACCTGGGGTTCGTGCGCGGCGGCGCAGCGTCGGAGCACGCCGCCCACTGGCGCCGAAACGGTTTCGCGACCTGGCTGTTTACCCCGGCGGTCTCCGGGTGGTACCCGAAGAAGGCACCGCAGCAGGCCCGCCCCGTACCGCTGCTCGGCGAGCCGTGGCCCGGTATCCCGGCCCGAGGACGCGGCGCCAGTAAGCGGGCCGACGCCTGCTGGCTCCCGATCGCCAAGGGACTCACACCCCACGGTCTTCGCCACGCCCACCGGACCGTGATGGAGGACCTCGGCACCGAGAAGGTCCTCATGGACGACCGCATGGGTCACATCGACGGCTCGGTCTCGGCCCGCTACGCCCACGTCACCCCGGGCATGCGCAAACGCCTCATGCTCGGTCTGACCGAGCAGTGGGAGAGAGCGGTCGACGCCCGACTGGCCCAGTGTCCGACGTCTCCGGTGCGCGTGCTCAACGATCTCTTGCGCGCACGCGCCTCCGTGGTCCAATCTCCTCGCCATCGATCCCAACCATGCTGCCGATCTCGATGGCGGGGACCAGCCCGCAGTTGTTGAGGCGGATCCCCGTGTCCGTCGCGTAGATCTTTCCAGCGCGGCGTGGGTATACGGTTCAATGCCTCTGTACGTCGATCCGCCCCTCGACCCGCGGGAAGCGCCGATGACACTGCAGCCCTGGAGCAGCCAGAGGCATCGGACTGCCATCGGAAGGGTGGGGCTCTCTGCTCCCGCTCGTCAGGCTGTGATGGACCTGCAGATGACCAACGGCATTCAGGTCCTGGACTATGGCTGTGGCCGTGGTGGCGATGTTCGCGCTCTTGAGCACCTCGGTCTTGATGCCTCCGGCTGGGACCCTGTGCATCGTCCTGACGGTGAACTCAGGCCCTCCGACATCGTGCTTCTCACATACGTCCTGAACGTCATCGAGAAGCCTGATGAACGGCGCGCAACCCTCGCGAAGGCGTGGGAGCACACGAAAGCTGCTCTCGTTGTTTCCGCCCGGCTCCGTTGGGAGCGGAACCAGGTCAAGGGCACGGAATACGGCGACGGCATCCTTACGAGCCGCAACACTTTTCAGCACCTCTTCGCTGCGAGCGAGCTACGGGACCTCGTCCAGGACGTGACCGGAGTCCGGTGCCTCTCGGCAGCCCCTGGCATCGTTTACGCCTTCAGGAGCGACGAAGCACGCCTCTCATATCTCGCCCGTCAGGTCACGCCTGACGCCGCCTGGCTCGCTTCCGATGACACCGCGTCCGCGATCGCTGCCGTCGTGGATCATCTCGAGCAGCGTGGCCGGCTGCCGCAGCTGGAAGAGATGCCGCAACCTGTCATGGGACTTCTTGGCCACATGCGGCCACAGGAACTTAAGAGGCTCGTCGAGCAGGCCGCCGATCCCTTGAAGGTCGAGGCTGGCGCCAAGCGCTCAGCTCTCGACACCCTGCTCTTCCTCGCAGTCGAGCTCTTCCACGGCCGCGGTCCGGCTAGCAGTCTCCCAATCCCCGTCCAATTGGACATCCGCGCCTTCTTCTCGTCCTACGCAGAGGTATGCAAGCGGGCGGATCGGCTCCTCTTCAAACTCCGCGATGACGCGTACGTGCGCCGCGCCATGAACGGGTCAGTGGCTGGGAAGTTCACTGCCACCGCCCTGTATGTGCACCGCCGGGCGCTGTCTCGGATCCCGACCATCCTCCGCCTGTACGAGCAGTGCGCAAGCATCGCCGCTGGCCGTCCTCCCTCATGGTCCGTCGTCAAGCTCCGCCACCAGGGCCGTGGCGTGAGCTGGCTCGATTACCCCGAGTTCGACTCAGATCCCCACCCCAGACTCTCATCCTCTTACGCGGTCGACTTGAAGACCCTGAAGTCTTCCCACATGTCGTACGCCGACTCGACGAACCGTCCTCTACTCCACCGCAAACACGAGTTCCTGGCCCCGGACGATCCCGACGTTCCGAAATACCAACGGTTGACGGAAGCGGAGGTACGCGCCGGCCTGTATGAGCATCCGCACTTGATCGGCAACGAGGAAGGATGGGAGCGGGCACTCTCGCGCACCGGCCGATCGCTGCGGGGACACCGGCTGGTCCGCCGCGCTGACGGTTGACTGGATCAGCCCTGATGCCAGCTTCCAGCCACCGGGGAGACCCTGCATCCCTGGTGGTGCTGGAGGCTGATGCAGGCTCCAGCACCACCAGGGCCGGCGGATCACGTCATGCACCACCCGGAGTCGCAGTCACCATCTCCGACGTCCAAGGCACCAACCTCAGCGTCGGGCCCCGGTATGGCCTCATCAAGGGGACGGCCGTACCGAGTCAAGTACACGGAGTCCCTTCCGAGTGCCGCTCGTCGCTTGTTGATCGTCTCCTCCAACTGAACGGCCACATTGAAGAGCTCGGGCTCGACCCGCCGCTGGCGGCGCCAGGCTTCAACAGTACGAAAGGGGCAGAAGAAACAAGCGCTCTTCGGCGGAACCGGAAGCCCTGCATCCTCGATGATGCGTTCGCAGTCGCTTCTACGCAGCCGAAGGTCGAGGAGGGGGTACTCGATCTGCTCGTGTGCCTCACAGCGGCGACGGTTCGCTCTGTGGATTTCATCGAGAGATATGCCGATGCCCACAGTAGCTGGGGTGAAGGCCGTGGCACCGTGCTCGCGTAGCCAGCGACCCACGACTTTGATCTTGAAGTCGGCAGTACAGGAACGGCGCCCAGGAGCTCCGTTGGCCATGCGGACGGGGATCGGGATCGACCGAATGTCCGGCCTGTTCAGCCTCTCCATCAGAGTCTCGGTCGAACCGTCTCGACGGCGACGCTCCAGCTGATGCAGGTCAAGCCCAGCGCGGGTGGCATACGGCAGCGCCACTTCGCGAACGTACGCCAAGGTCCCAGGGTGCTCACTGTCGTCACCCACGTTCGCGAACAGGAAAGTCGGATAGTCGATCTCGCGCCGAGCCGCGAGGACCAGCAGGGCCGTCGACTGGACTCCGCCACCGTACGAGATGACCTTCATGAGGCCCTCCCCCGGCAAGGGGTGTCGTTGTCTTCGCGTTGCGGGTCACGGAGATGGACGTCTGACATGTGGCTCCCGATCTAGTGCAGCCATACCCGGCCATGAAAGCTTCTATGGATCACAACGCCATCATCAACTGTTTATTCCAGGCAGGGTGCAATTCCCCGGTGCCTGCCAAGAACGGGCCCGACGTGCCGAGCAGCGTCTTCCTCTACACGCGCGACACCACCGTGGCCGCCGCGGAACGCAGGAGACCACGCCCAAAATCCGACGAGCTTCCCTCCGTACGCCACCACAGGTTGGCCGTCGCCAAGACGGCTGCGACGTCTACGCCTTCCGGCGCACGGGGCGGATTACCACTGAGTGCCCCTGTGCCAGGGCTGCGGCAAGAAAGCTCGCCGCTTCGTCGCCCTCGTCGCTCGTGAACGTCCGAGCATTCGGCATAGGTGGCCGAGGAGGATGAGGGGCCGGCGGTGCACTCCGGCGTCCTCGAGGCTTCTGAGAACCACGCGCTCCGCCGCGAAGCCGCTCGACTTCCTCCTGCAGCACTCCACGGCCACGGGCCTTCGCATCGGCCAGAACGGTATCGATAAGCCACAGGGGCGAACCGGACAGCTCGAAGTCAGCTGCCGCGATCTGCTTCCGGTGACGCCAGCGGGAAATCGTCCCCCTGTCACGACCGAGGATCTTGGCAACCTCCGTGATCCCTACGATGGTCGGGAGTCGCTCTGATCGTTCGACGCGGTATCCGCCGGGGACAGAGGCTTCGTACTCGGCCAAGCGTTGCTCTGCGACTTCCCGGACACCGTCGTGGCGGAGCTGAAGCACCGTGGGCAACAGCCAGTAGGGGTTCCCCGAGATCACCAGATCAGGTTCCGCCAGGGTCCCGTCGGCTCTCCACTTCTGCGAGGTCTGACGTTCCACTCCGTACAGGGCGGCGATCTCGGCGTGTCCAAGCAGATACGGCTTGCGTACTGCCACCATGCACAGCACCTTTTCGATCATCGTGGCAGGAGAAGGCCCCGGAGGAAGGTATGAGGCCGCTAAAGATACCGCCCGCTCTGCAAACCCGTCCTCCTCCCGGCGTTCTGCTCACGGTCGCGCCGACGAGCCGGCACACGCTCGACGCGTCCGCCGGCCCGCCAGTGGCATCACGTGATCTCTCTGCCCTGCCGGATCTCCCAGGGACCAACCGGAACGAGGTACACCTCGTCGAAGTAGCTCAGCCACCTGGCGATCGTTTCCACCGCCCGTTGCGCCTGGTCCGCCGTGTGGAAACCACCGTCGATCAGCGTCCTCTTCGCGTCGTCGAGGTTCAGAGCCCCGCTTTCCGCGAGTGTGCGGACTTCGGGCAGGGCGCGCAGCCGGTCAAGAACCGCGGCCCCGAAGTCCTGCTCGGAGAGCCCCGGAGGGATGTCCATGCGGACGAGATCACGCAACACTCCGGCGAGGACGTCGCTGGAGATGTTCCGGTGCCGGCCGTTGTACACCCGGTAGAGGCGCTCAGGGTTCCTGGTTTCCGGCAGCCAGCGCGCCCGCGTCTCGCTCTCTCCGATCACAAGCATCTGCGGGGCGTCCTCATCGTCACGTAGGAGGTCGGCCTGTTCACGGATCTGGCCCGCCAGTTCCACCGTCCCAGGCACAGCGGCTACGTCGATGGCGTCGAGTATCCGGCGCACCTCGGGGTGTGCGAGTTCAGCTTCAATAAGCAACTCGATGTTAGGAGCTGGGACTCGCCCGGTTGCCTTGCCCGTGAGGTTGGCGGAACCGACAAGGCAACGGTCGTCGGCGGCATACAGCTTGGCGTGGAGGCTGTGGCAGAGCGAGATGCTCACCCGACCGTCGGCTTCAGCAAGTTCCGCGATCTCCGGGTCGGACACGCCAGCCGCGACCTCGGCGACGGACCAGCGCGTCACGCACTGAACGCGTTCCACGCTGGTCGGCACTGCCGTGAGGGCCGCCTGGAAGGTCTCCTTCTTGATGAAGGGGGCCACCAGGAGCACATCACGAGTCGCACCGCGGAGGAGCTGCTCAATCTGCTGCCAGACGTGGTCTCGGGTCACTCATCGTCCTCGTCGTCGGCCTCGTCCGCACCGAGGAAGTCGCTGGCGATGCGGCCCCAGTCCTGTCGCATCTTCTTCGCCCTCTCCCGGGGTTTGTCGGGCAGCTCGTCCTCGAACCGCGCCCAGGACATGAGCAGGAGCTTGAAGGCTCCAGCCGCACCCCGCAGCCGCTCTGCGAGTTCTTCCTTGCTGGCGCCGTCGATGTCGCCGTCGAGCACGGCGATGAGGTCGGCGTAGACCGGATGGTCCTGGTTGAGGGTGACCTGCAGCAGGTTGGGGATGTAGTCGATGTTGAAGAAGGCCGGCGAGTCGGGGTTGCGGCTTGTCAGCAGACGGACGTGCTTGCCCTGTTGGATCGACTCCTCAATGATCCGCTGAGCGTCGGCAGGCGTGTACTTATGAGTCTCCACGAGGTTTTCGAGCTGAATCTCCTTGCTCTCTTCCTCGGTGACCTGCTCGGCGAGCGTGTCGGTGAAGCTGGGTTTCGTCTCCACACGCCGTCGCTTGACCGCTTCCTCGGCCTTAGTCTCCACGTCCTCGTGCCGCTTCCGGTTGGCGCGCGTGCCCCGGGTCTGGTCAGCAAGGTCGGAGCGCAGTTTGCCGAGCAGCTTCTCACGGATGTGATAGACGATCTCGATGAGTGGGAGCCGCCGGTCCCCCTCCTCGCGGAGCTGCTCCCGGAACTCGTCCCAGGTAAGGCCAGCGGCCTCTTCCCGCCAGTTGAAGTGGGCAAGGTCAGAGAAGATCGTGGCGGCTTGCTTGTTGTTGGTGACCCCGAAGACTTCGTCCAACGCGGGTGGGAAATCGATCTCTACGCCCCACCAGCGTTCCACAGGGTCATAGGAGTTCGTCCAGCCCGTGTCGAGGTCGAGTTCGCGGTTGGCGCGGATCAGCGAGATACCGAGGTTCTTGGCGGCGTGCTTGCCCCACGGAGCTTCACCGGGGTTGAGACTCGGAGATACGGCTTTGGGCCATTCCTCGCCTCCGATGTCCGGACGTCGCGCTGCATCGACAGCGATCGAGGAACGGACGAAGACGGGGTACTCGTTGCTGTCGGCTCCATGGACCATGAACCGCTCGACGCCGATCTCGCCGACGTTGCCGGCACCGAATGGGCGGAACATCGGCCTGGTGTCGAACGGGGCCGGCGTCGCGCTGGGGGACATCAGGTAGAGCGGATCGTTGGGGCGTGCATCACGAACGCCGGGCAAGGGAGCCCACCCGCGAGCAGGTACCAGCTTGATCCGCGTTCCCTCGGCGATCAGCCGACGGTAGATGCGGCCGATCAAGCTCTCGGTATTGGCCAGAGTCGCCTCCGCGCCACGCCACTGGACCCGTTCCAACTGTGTCCACTGCACCAAGGTGCCACTGGTGCCGAGCCCTTCGGCCAGCGCTTGCCATTCGTCCGGGACGCCGTCGAGCTTGGGCTCGGGGACCTCCTCGAGCCCGCCGCGCACCTCCGTCAGATCAAGGTACGTGTGCAGTGCATTGTCGGGTCCGTTGGTCCAGGACCAGACGTCGACGCGGTCACACTGGGAGATGCTGGAGTTGGGCAGGCCGACTCCGAAGCGTCCTATTCCCTTCCGCTGTTGCCGCGTTCCCGCACCGAAGCGGAGGGATTGTCGGAGCGTCTCGGGGTCCATGCCACTACCGTTGTCGAGTACGGCGATCTTCTCGACTCGGTGGCGCGAGCGCTGCGACGGACGGTCCGTCGACTCAACAACGAACAGCTCGACGAGGTCGGCCCCGGCTTCAATGCCGTTGTCGATCAGTTCGGCGATGGCGTGTGCCGTCGACTTGTATCCGCTGTCCTGCAAGGCTTTGACCGTCAGGTCGGATGTGACGATCGAGTACTTGGATGTCATCGAGCCTTCCATACGTCTTCCCAGTTGGTGAATGCCTCTGCCACGTCTCCGAAGCCCGGGAGCGCGGGGTCGACGACGGTCACGACGTCGCATGTGGAGGTGCCGCCGGCCTTGGGCCCGCGGATCACGCGGCCCACCATCTGGCTGTACAGCACGAGTGAGCGAGTAGGGCGGGCAATCACGGCGGCGCTCGCCGCGGGGGCATCGAAGCCAGTGGTGAGCACGCCGTAGTTCGAGAGGACCATTGGTCGGGTTCCAGGGCCCTTGAAGCGGTTGATCACTCGATCGCGATGACGCGTTGAGGATTCGCCCGTGACCTGCTCGGCATCGATTCCGAACATGCTCAGGATGGCGACGATCAGGCGGCTGTGCTCGATCGAGGCGGCGAACAGCAGGATGCGCCTGTGCTGTTCGCTGAGATCGAGCACGGTGCGGACGACCTGAAGGTTCCACTGCACGTTGTCGGCAAGACCCGTGATCAGTTCATCGGGGATGTCAAAGGACGCAGCGAGAGCCTGCTTGTCCCGTGCGCTGAGCTTCATCCCGGAGTCAGCCGCGACTGTGCGAAAGTCTGGGCGGGCGAGGTACCCCTGCTCGATGAGAGCGGTGACGGGGTTGTCGTACCCGTCGATCTCCAGCATCACCTTCTGGCATGCGAAGAATTCCGCGAGCTTCTCGTCCTCCGAGATGTCAGCCCACGTCCTTCCCGGCGTGGCGGTCAGCCCCAAGAGGCTCGAATCGCTACGGAGCGTGAGGGCTTCGACCACCCGGCGGTAAGTGGGCGCGATGGCTTGATGAGCCTCGTCGAAGACTGTGAGCGTGGTACGGAGCGCAAGTTGGTCGAGAAAGCCCGGCGTACTCTTTGCCGCGGCACCCGCCTTCTCCAGTCCGAGTACGACAATGCCGTCGGTGATGTCATCAAGATCGGTGGGAGCGTCCCCCCACATCCGGGCTACGGTGACCTCCCGATTACCGAGAGAGGCCCATGCGCGCTCGAATTCGAGCGCGGCCTGTTCGAGGAGCTCGCGGCCCCGGGCCAGCCACACGACCAGAGTGGGCTCATGCTGCCGAAGGTGGTCACAGATCAAGTCCATGCCGGTGCGCGTCTTGCCGACCCCGGTCGGCAAGTGCAATACCGTGCGACGTTCACTGGAGTAGAGCAGACGCCGCACTTTGCCGGCCGCACGCCGCTGATGCGGGAAGAGGCCATAACTCGGTTCGGACGGTCTCCGTGAGGACACGGGTGCCTCGGGCGCTCGATCAACGACGAGCCCAAGGAAGCCAAGGAATGCGCGGCGCTCTTCAAGCGTCCAAGGCAGAGCAGACAGGAATTCCGCCGGCGACGAAGACGTGTCCCAGCCAAGGCGTTCTGCTAGTTCCGCCTTCTTGCCCTCGGGAAGCAGCTCCAGCAGCTGCGCGCGCTCCTCGGGATCGCCGATCAACTGCTCCGGAGAGACGGCCGAGGCTGCGACCGTCCGGATGGCATCCTCAACGGACCCCTCCCGCAGCAATGCGAGGAGTTCGCAGGCGTGCTCGCCAAGCAGGCGCCGTATGTACGTCAGGGGGGCCGCATCAAGGACGGCCTGAAACGCGATGCCCGGGGACCCGATCACAACACCCCCCAGTTCGTCTGCGTCGCATCTACTCGCCGCGCCCCTACCGCGTGCAACCCCATCCCCTTACCAGATCGTTTACCCCTCATCCGCCACACCCCATTCAGTGGGGGTTCAGCGCGTGATCAACCCTAGTCCTGACCGCTGACAGCCGAAGCCGGCTCGGCGCAATCCACGTGGATTGGCAGTCGGAGCTGCCGGACGGACCGGGTCCATGTGACTCAACTCCCCGGACTCTCATGGCTTTTACCGGTGGTCACGAAGCAGTCGTGATGCGAACATATGTTCAATCGGCGGCGGTCGCATGCGCTCACCAAACGCGCGAAAACCGCGCCTGCGCCTCACCCGCATCCACCGGCAGCTAGGATCACCGTTGACAACTGGTGGAAGCTGCCGCACCGCCGTGAGCAGCCACCAGTTGCGCAGATGGATCACAGAGAAGCGGGGTGGATTGTGACAGAACGGACGCTTAGTTCAGGTCTGGCCTATCTCGATTACAACGCCACGGCACCCATGCGACCCGAAGCACGAGAGGCCACTCTCACCTCGATGCAGACGGTAGGTAATGCGTCAAGCACGCACCGTTCCGGCCGCGACGCCGCGCAACGGGTAGATGAGGCTCGCCGTCAAGTCTCTGATCTGTTGAACTGCTCCCCTGGCGAGATCATCTTCACCTCTGGAGCCACCGAGGCCAACAACCTCGCGCTGCGAGCCGCTCACAGCGTCGGCGGGACTGTGATTACGAGCACAGTCGAGCACCCCGCAGTGCTGGAAACCGCCAAGAACCTTACGGCAACCGCGCCCGACGCGCTCAAACTGTTGGCGGTGGATGCGGACGGCCTGGTGGATCTAGACGGCCTCCATGCCGCCCTGTCTGCGGGTGACGTGGCGATCGTTTCCCTGATGGCCGCGAACAACGAGACGGGCGTCCTGGCCGACCTCGCACCGCTTGCGGAAGCGGCACATGCGGCGGGGGCTCTTTTCCACACCGACGCCACGCAAATGGTTGGCCGACTGCCGATCGACCTCGCCGAGGTCGACGTGGACTTGCTGTCTCTGTCAGCTCACAAGTTCGGCGGCCCGCAAGGAGTGGGGGCCCTCTTTGTCCGCCGTGGCATCTCGATCCCGTACCACCCGCTGATCTTCGGCGGAGGGCAAGAACGCGGCTGGCGAGCCGGGACGCTCAACGTCGCCGGCATCACGGGGGCGGGAGCAGCAGCGGCAGCAGCGCACCGCGGCCTGGCGGAAGAGATCGCACGGGTCGCACGCCTCCGTGACTTGCTGGAGAGTGCTCTCGTTGAGCAACTCGGCGACTGCCGGATCAACGGTGCGCTCGACTACCGGCTACCTGGTGTTACCAGCATCACATTCCACGGCGCCCCTGCCGACGCTGTCCTCACCGCGATGCCAGATGTCGCTGCCTCCGAAGGAAGTGCGTGCTCCTCTGGTGCACCGAGCCCGAGCCACGTACTCCTGGCCATGGGGCGTAGCCGGGAAGAGGCAGACTCCACTGTCCGGTTCTCTCTTGGGTACGCGTCAACACGCGCCGATGTCGATCAGGCCATCGCCTCCACGATCCGCGCAGTCCGGCAGGTGCGCGCCACCTTGGCGATCCCGATCTGACCTGAAGCATTCAGTCCTGACGCCCACCAAAATCTGAACGTACACGGAGATTCCTCGCATGTCAGACAGTCGGCTCGCCGAAGCCGCCCATTCCTCCTTCGCGCGCCACGAGACCTTCGCGCCGCGCTTCGGGTGGCTCCACAAGGCGTACATGCAGGTGCAAAGCAACCCCGAGGCATTCCTCGCGGATGATGCCCCCGTGCAGCTTGGCGTTGGCAAAAACATGGTCTACGCCATGCGCTACTGGTCCCGTGCCTTCAAGCTCACCCGGGAGCACTACGGCGACGACACCAACTCCAGGGCCATGCTGTCCTACCCAACCTGGGAGGCGCGGTGGCTGCTTGACGAGGATGGAGCCGACCCCTACCTGGAAGAGCTCGGCAGCCTGTGGCTTCTTCACTGGTGGCTTCTGTCTTCCCGGCCGGGGGCGAAGAGTTGGGCACCTTCGTGGTATGTCGCGTTCCACCTAGCTCCCTTCTCCCGGTTCACGCTGGCGGACCTGACCCAGGTCATCGTGCGGCATGTCAACCTCTCCTTCCCTGAAGGCCCGGTGGAAGCCTCCATCGCCAAGGACGTCGACTGCATCACCAAGATGTACGTCCCTGCTCAGCGACTGAGGGGCGGGGCGCCGGGGGCATTCGAAGATCTTCTCTCCTGCCCGTTCCGTGAGCTCGGGCTGATGGAGCAGGTGGGCCAACGTGGCAGCAGCGAATGGGAATTCACGAGCGGCTCCCGCCCCTCTCTGCCGGCCCGCATCATTGCCTACGCGTGCCTGGACTACGCAGCCCGCACGACCCGCAATGCAGGCTCGATCTCCTTGGCACGCTTGGCAAACGAGCCCGGTGCTCCTGGACGAGCCTTCCGCATCCGCGAGGCCGACATCGCGGCGGCCCTGGGGAAGGTCGCCGCTAGCCACCAGGAACTGCAGCTCGTAGAGGCAGTGGGCCAACGGAGCCTGACGTTCACCTCTAACCCATTCGATCTTGCCTGGGACGTGCTGGACGAGCAGTACGACAACGTCCGCGACAGGCCGAATTTCCCCACCCGTGAGAATTGGGCTCGCAGGTACCCCAAGCTCGCCGAGGCTGAAAAGCGCGAGCTCAAGCAGCTGGACATCATCGACCCGCAGCTCGCCCTGACCGAGGAGACCGTGTGACCACCGCAACCCCCACGCGGCCTGGCTCTGTTCAGAAGGCCCCCGCAGCTCCGCAGTTCCCGCACGGCATCAGCCTCGTTGGCTCCCAGATGCGCTCCACCAACCTGGAGCGCGACGTCGAGGACGGGCTGCACACCCCCTACGTCGGAGCGCGGGCCGTCGATGTCGTCGATCGCGTCACCAACGCGCTCGGTGACCTTCGCCGCCCCCGATCGTGGTCGTTCACTGGACCCTACGGATCCGGTAAGTCCACCTTGGCAAACTTCATCGAAGCCCTCCTGGGTCCTGACAGTGCCCGCCGTACCGAGGCTGAATCGGTGCTCGGTGCGACCAGCATCGGCCTCGTTCAGCGACTCACGGCCAGTCGCGGGGAACTCGCCCCTATGGGCTTCCTTGGTGCCGTTGCCACCGCGCGCCGTGAACCTCTAGTCGCCACCCTTTCCCGGGCCCTTCACACCGCGGCACGGCGCCGCTGGAAGACCCGCACGCCCAAGGCGGTCACAGCTGCCCTCGCCGCTTGCGCGGATCCCGCCACCGCCACGTCACAGGACATCCTGGACGCTGTGGTCGCCCTCTGCGAACAGCAGCCACTCCTGCTGATCATCGACGAGTTCGGCAAGACGCTGGAGCACCTCTCCGGAAACAGCGATCTGACCAGCGCCAAAGACGACCTGTTCCTGCTGCAGGAACTGGCTGAGAAGAGCGCCGGTCCCCAGGGACTCCCGCTGTTCATGATGACGCTGCAGCACATGTCGTTCATGGACTACGCCGCCCATTCCAGCCAGCTCCAGACTCGCGAGTGGGCCAAAATCCAGGGCCGGTTCGAGGACATCACCTTCACGCCGCATCTCGGCGACGCGGTCCAGTTGATGCGCCGCCGGCTCGACCGGTCCGGTGTATCCGATGCCGGGCGCACGCTCATCCGGGCGCAGGCCGCAGCTGCAGAAGCTGCATGGCTCGACCACGGGCTCAACGCCTTCGTCGACCTCAAGGCACAAGACTTCGAGGACCTCTATCCCCTGCACCCGCTGACCGCCGTCGCGGCCCCCCTGCTCGCTGCCCAGATCGGCCAGCACGACCGCAGCCTGTCGGGTTTCCTGAACAGCGACGAACCCGACACGGTGCGCCGCGCTCTGGAACAGTTCTCAAGTCGCGAGCCCAGCCGGGCTGACACCATTCAGCTCCCGCAGCTGTACGACTTCTTCCTCAACTCCGGCCGTACCTCGCTGCTGGCCTCCAGCAACGCCAGCCGCTGGATCGAGATCGAATCGCGCATCAACGAAGCCGCCGGCATGTCCCCCGCGGACCGGAAGCTTCTGCGCACCGTTGGCATGCTCAACCTCATCGACGCCGACGGCGCTCTGCGTGCCACTGCGGCGATGATCTATTTCGCCCTGCACGAGCCCACCGAAAGCGCAGACCCCAAGGCATTCGCAGCCCTGGAGAAGCAGCTGCAGAACTTGGTGACACGAGGGTTCCTCGTTCATCGACAATTCAGCGGCGAGTACCGGGTGTGGCGAGGCACGGACTTCGACATCGACGGCCGTGTCAAGGAGATCATCAACCACCTCGACACGCCCTCGGTCATTAAGAGACTGGGCGACTATCTCCCGCTTGCCGTCGCCGCTGGCCGCCACAACCAGGTCACAGGCATGCTGCGGGCGTTCTTCGTCCGCGTCTCCAGCCCTGAGACGAAGAACATCCAAGGTCCGGACGAGCTCAACGACCAGGCCGACGGTCTGCTTCTCTTCCACCTGGGCAAAGTCAGCAACCGACCGGTGGTGAACTCCACGCTTCCCGTGATCCTAGGAGTCACGGAAGAGCCGGAGATCATCCTGAACGCCGCAAGCTACCTCGTCGCCCTGCAAGAACTGCTGCTGGACTCATCGTTGGACCCCGTCGCTGCACGTGAGGTCAAGGGACGCGCGGCAGCCGCTCAACGCGAGCTGACAGAACTGCTTGATGCAGCGTTCTTCCCGCTGTCCGCGAGCGCCACCTGGCGGCTGTGGCGCACAGGCATGCCGGCCGATTCCTCTGAGGGCGAGACGATTCGAGGTCGAAGCCTCAGCGGTCTCGTGTCGTTTGCCTGCGACCAGGTGTTCTCCGCCGCCCCACACATCCGCAACGAGATGCTCGGCCGACACGAGCTCACGAGCCAGGGCGCAAAGTCTCGCCGCGAGCTGCTGACCGCGATGCTCCTCAAGTCTGGAGAACCGCACCTCGGGATCGAGAAGTACCCCGCCGAGCGGGCCATGTACAGCGGTGCGCTGGAGTACATGGGCCTGCACAGGGAAAACCGCAGTGCACCCGACGACGCGTCGACCTCCTTCCTCCCTTACGGGTTCTCGCGGCCCAGCGAAGCGCACCCTCACACCCTCCCTGTCTGGAATGCCCTGGAGACCGCGCTCACAAAGGCGCACCAGCGCACCGGGCTCGATGAGATCATCCGTGTCGTCATGGTGCCGCCTTACGGGGTCAAGGCAGGCGTGGTGCCCCTGCTCGTCGTCACGGCACTCATCGTGCGCAGCGAGGATGTGGCGCTATTCGAAGACGGCTCTTACCTGCCACGGCTGACGCCGGACATCGTTGAGCGCATGGTCAAGGCTCCCCAGCGATTCGCCGTGAAATCCACCCCTCTCGGGGACGGCCTGCGCCAGAGCGTCGTGAAGAGCTTGTCTGTTGCCCTCAAGGTCGAATCGCCTCGTTCCCAAGCCCTGCGCAACCCGGCCCTGCTCGCGGTCACCAGGGCATTGCTGGAGAGGGTGATGGTGCTTACCCCGTACGCCAGGCGCACTCGGCGCATCAGCGCGGATGCAGTCGCCGTGCGTTCAGCACTGCTCGTGGCGCAGGACCCCGACGACCTGCTGTTCAATGCGCTGCCCAGGGCTCTCGGCATGGACCCGATCACCACAGAGGCACGCCGGGCCACCCCGGGGAACAAGGGCTATGCGGACCGGCTCGCGGCTGCAGTCGACGAGATCTCTGGTGCCGAACAAGCGCTGCGAGCAGAAGTTATTGAGACCATCAGCAGGGAATTCCGCCTGCCGGCTTCGCTGCCAGCGCTACGGCGTGCAATCGCCACCCGTTTGGAGGGCTTCGCCGGCGTCTCCTTGAGCCTGGAGCTCAAGGGATTCGTTGCCATCGCCCTCAACTCAGGGTTGGCTGACGAGGACTGGCTCGACCCGGTGATCGTACGGCTGTCGAACTCCGCTCTCGGCGACTGGTCCGACACAGACGCGGCCATCTTCCCCCGCCGGGTGAAGGAGATGGCCGCGGCCCTCGACCGAGTGAGCCACCTGTACCAAAGCCCGACGGATGGCGACAGGGGCGAGGCGCTCGAAGCGCGGCTCCTCACCCTGACCGACAAGGACGGCGCCGAACAGCGGACGCTGATCTACGTTCCGGAGCAATCCCGGCAGGAGGCCGAGGACCTCGCTGTCAGTGTCCTGGAGCAAGCTGAGAAGATGCTCGGTCCCGACGGCGCCCGCATCCTGCTCGCCGCCCTCGCCCAGCGCGTCACCGAGCCCGCGACAACGACGGCAGCAGAAAGGACTGAGTGACCATGCCTGACGGTACAAACCCCAAGAAGGTCCGCCACGTCCTAGGCATTTCCGGGGGCAAGGACTCCTCGGCCCTCGCGATCCACATGCGCGACCGGGTTCCGGAGATGGAGTACTTCTTCTGTGACACGGGAGCAGAGCTTCCGGAGACCTACGAGTACCTCAACCGCCTCGAAGCAGCCCTCGGCAAGCCCATCGTGCGGCTTAACGCCGATCGCGACTTCGATCACTGGATGGAGGTGTACCAGGGCACCCTGCCGAGTCCGCAGATGCGCTGGTGCACCAAGAATCTGAAGATCAAGCCGCTGGAGGAGTGGGTCGGCGACGACGAGGTGATCTCCTACGTCGCCATCCGCGCGGATGAGAACCGGCTCGGCTACGTCAGCACCAAGCCCAACATCGAGGCCGTGTTCCCCTTCCGCGAGGACGGCATCGACAAGGATGGCGTCATGCGCATCCTCGACGAGGCTGGCATCGGGCTGCCCGGCTACTACGAGTGGCGCACCCGCTCGGGCTGCTACTTCTGCTTCTTCCAGCGCAAGCACGAGTGGGTCGGCCTCAAGGACCGGCACCCAGAGCTGTACGACAAGGCCGTCGCCTACGAAGACAAGGTCCGGTATCGGCACACGGCGATGCAGGGCCGTGACTACACCTGGTCACAGGGGGAGTCTCTCCCCGAGTTGATAGCGCGCCGCGAGGAGATCCAGGCGAAGCACGAGGCCGCCATGGAGCGAGCGGCCAAGCGAGTCAAGCCGAACCGGCCGCTTCTGGATGTCCTGTCAGACGCTCTCGACAGCGACGACGACGAGGCGGGCTGCTCGGTCTGCCACCTCTGAGCAAGTTCCGCAAAGGCCCTGGTTGGTGACTAGCCATCACCAACCAGGGCTTTTTTGTCTAATCTCACCGACTGTCAGTGGGGCGTGCAAGGATGGTCACCCTCGTATCTACCGTCACTGCAGTGGAGGCTGGCTGAGGCATGGCGACCGCTCACAACCTCGGTCACTCCGTGATCCGACATCGGCTCGAGCCTAGCCCGGCCGTTGAGATCAAACTCGGCATCGTCCCCATGCTCGACGAACCGGCCCACAAGGTCCTCGAGGACGACCTGAGCGTCCACGCTTCGCCATGGGAGCGGCTTTTAGCCGTTGAGAACCTCGCAGACTCCCTGCCTCAGGAAGCCGGGCTCTACATGTTCGTCTGGCGGCCCACCTTCAAACTCGCCATGGCGGACAACTCGCCAAGCAGCTTTCACCAGATCCTGTACATCGGCCAGGCCGGCGGAGCCGGACAGCAGGGGAACACACTTCGCAACAGGTACCGGGAGTACAAGAAGTACCTCAGCGGCAACCCTGAGGCGCTGTGGGCCACCCAGCCTCCCGACACACGGCGCGGTCGCCTCACGCACTACCTCACGCTGAGGCCCTTGGAGTACTGGTTCACAACCATCGCTGATCGGTCTCAGATAGAGAATCTGGAAACCCGGCTGATTGACCTCTACAACCCGCCGGCCAACGTACAGAAGAGCCCCAAGCTGCGCGCCCGGGTAGTCGGCCCCCGCAAGCCGGCGCTCCGAAGCTAGTCGCCACCCCGAAATCGAGGTACCGCCATGGCATCAAAAACGTTCGTTCCCGCCTTCGAGGCAAAGGTGGGAAATTGGACCTACTACTCTTGCCTCATGAGCTATGCCCAAGTGGCACGCGAGATCAGCTTCGCTCACGAACTTGGCGGAAACCGTGATCTGGGCACGATGATTCAGCGAGGCGTGGGAAATCGCACCGAGGACATTACCGAATACCTCCTGACCAACGAGAATCGATTCCTTGGCGCGCTGATCGTGGCGGTGTGGGGCGGGCACCCTGACTACCTCCCTCTGACCATGGACGAGGATGCAGCGAACCAGGCTGTACTGGAGGGTATCGATCGGAATTTCGGGGTCCTCACCTTTGACGGAACGCACCAGTTCTTCGCTCTCGATGGCCAACACCGACTCAAGGCCATCAAAGACGCGGTTAAGCGAGACCCTGAACTTGGCAGCGAAGACATCACCGTCATTGTCGTCCCTCATTTCAATACTCCCGAGGGGCGCCAGCGGACGAGGCGACTGTTCACCAACATCAACCGAAATGCCAAGACGACCAGTGCAGGCGAGAATATCGCGCTCGACGAGGATGACAGCTTTGCTATCTTGACCCGACGGCTGCTCGATGAAGATTCCTTCCTCAGCCAGACCAACGTGGTCATCGTGTTCACCAAGGTTGGCAAGGACGACGGTGAACTCAGACTCGCTTCACGCCAGGTGTCGGCCACGAGCCCCGCATGGACCAGCATCCCAGTCCTGTACGACATCGTGAAGGAGATTGGATTCGACCTTCCTTGCGCCGCCGGAAGGTCGGCTCAGCGTGCAGCAGACGAAATCCTGGACCAGAGCTACGAGATCCTGGCCACACGTATGCAGGAACTTCTCGACGCGTGCGGAAACCTGCGGCGCCGCTACACGGATGCTGTAGCGCCAAAGGATGTACGAGCTCCAAAGGGCCGCGATGGGGCAGGACACCCCTTCATGCGTCCGATCGTCCAGGTGCAGGTGGCAAGGGCAGTACGTCACTTCCTGGAGCAAGAAACGCTGGAGTGGCCCGAGCTGATGAAGCGGCTTGCAGACCTCGACTGGCGCATGTCAGCGGCTCCGTTCTCATCCTGTTGGATTGAGACCCCCGATGGCCCTAAGCAGGGAAAAATGGCCACGGCGAAGGAGAACGGGCAGCTTCTCTACGAGTTGCTGCTCGTTCACATGGCACCTAGGTCAAAGGCCCAGATCACACGGGCCGTTCGCTCCTACTCCGACCTGATGAAGACGAAGTACCCGGTCCCAGTGGACGAACTGCTTGAAGCCCTCCCCGCAGAGGACGCCTGACCCGGAGATCTGCTGGACCCATAAGGGCCGTGAACCCGTCGTCATTGGTGCGCGGGAGAAGAGGCTCCCGGTCTCACCGCTCCCGAGACCGGGGTCCACACATGCCGGGAATAGCCCCCTCCACATTTGGATTGTGCGACTAGTGAGTCAGCACGAATGTGGAGGGAGGCAGGTGAGCAACTTGAAGGTCTTCAGGGTGAGAGGCGGGCAGGCCGCAGAAGTGCCGGCGGCGGCCGTGGGGGTGGAGGTGGAGCTGCAGCGGCTGATCGAGGCCAACATGGAGGCGATGCTCGGCATCCGCTTCCTGGCCACTGAGTACCGCACTGGCCATCACGGAGGCCGGATCGACTCCCTCGGGCTGGACGAGAACGGCGCGCCCGTCATCGTCGAGTACAAGCGCCACCGCGACCAGAACGTCATCAGCCAGGGGCTTTCATACCTGTGGTGGCTCCACGACCACCACCACGAGTTCGAGAGCCTGACCCGGGAGAAGCTCGGCGACCAAGCCGCCGGGAAGATCGACTGGAGCGCTCCGCGGATCGTCTGCGTCGCTGGCGCCTTCACTCACCACGACACGGTGGCTGTGGAGATGATCGGCCACCGGATTGACCTGGTGACGTACAGGGTCTTCGAGGATGTGCTCACGCTGCAGCTCATCGCGTCGGCCGGCGGCAGCCGCACCTCTGCGCGGGCCAGAACGTCGGGATCGGCCCGCGCAGCGTCACCGGCGCCGAAGTCGGTCCAGCAGTATCTCGACGAGTCGCCCGAGGACCTCAAGGAGCTGTACGCAGACCTCGACGAGCTGCTGTTGTCGCACCGGGATGTGCTCAAGGAGTCCCAGCTCCACTATGTCGCCTACCGGCGGTTCATGAACGTGGCCACGGTGCGCGTGCAGCCGCGCAACCGGCTGCTCGTGGTCAATCTGAGGCTGAATCCGGAAACGGTCGAGCTGCAGGAGGGTTTCTCCCGGGACATGCGTGGCCTCGGGGCCCTCGGCATCAAGGACGGCGTCGAGGTGCGGATCGGCTCGCGCGAAGACCTCGCACGAGCGACCGATCTGGTCCAGCGAAGTATCGAGGCGGTATAAGTCCCCCGTATGGCTGACCTGTCGCACCGAAGGTTGAGTGCCGGACCGTGCGGGCTGGCAGTTCGTGGCGCGGCTGGTCCCTGATGGACGGGCGCTGGCCGGCAACAGACAGCTGCGTCCCAGCGGTGCTGGCCTGGGCAACGAGAACGTCACGCACCGCCGGGTCGGATCTCCGACACACATGCTGCGCAGGATCGTTGGGTGAGGTATGCACCCCGTCTCCAACTCGGGCTCTCAAACGATCCGGGTTCCGGCCCCGACCGACCCTGTTGACGCCATGCACGCTGCCGGGCATCTGTCTTCGAGTGAACCTACCTGCGACGACGTGGGAACCGCCCGTGACTTGGCCCGCCAGGCGTACGTTGCCTGGGTCCGGGGTGACCGTGCTGCCGCCCGCGCCTTGGCTGACGTCGCACGCGTCTACGCCTGCCTTGCCGAACGAGCGGACCACACGGCCGCACGCTTGGACCTGGCCACCGCCCAACTTAGAGGTCATCTCATTTGGCGAGTCTGCGGTAGCAGATGAGGGTGCAGGCGATGCTTGTGAAGGCGAGGAAGTGCTCGGCTTTGCGTTCGTAGCGTCGGTGGAGTCGGCGGCAACCGGCGAGCCAGGCCATGGTGCGTTCGATGGTCCAGCGGTGGCGCCCCAGTCGCTGGGAGGTCTCGATGCCCTTGCGTGCGATGCGGTGGGTGATGCCACGCCTGTTTAACCATCGCCGCAGGTGGGAGTAGTCGTAGCCTTTGTCGGCGTGGAGCTTTCCTGGCTTGCGTCGTCGGGGTCCGCGGCGGGAGCGGATCGGCGGTATGCCCTTGACCAGAGGGATCAGAGCCTGGCTGTCGTGCAGGTTCGCTCCCGAGATTCCGATGGAGAGGGGCAGACCGGTCCGTTCGGTGATCAAGTGGATTTTCGAGCCGCATTTGCCCCGGTCCACAGGATTCGGGCCTGTCAGGTCCCCCTTTTCAGGGCCCGCATGTTCACCGAGTCGATCGCGCAGCGGGACCAGTCCAGCTCGCCACGGGAGCCAAGTTCGTCGAGGACCAGGCGGTGGAGCTTGGCCCACACCCTCGCCTTGGTCCACTCCGAGAAGCGCCGATGAGCCGTCGCCCCTGACGGCCCGAACGACGCAGAGGGCAACTGCTGCCACGTGCAGCCTGACGTCGCCACGAACACGATCGCGGCCAGCACCTCCCGGTCACCATGCCGACGTCGGCCACCACCCTGCGGCCGCGACGGCGCCTCCGGCACCACCCGCTGGAACAGCTCCCACAACTCATCCGGCACCAGCCGCTCAACGATCCCCACCACGACCGACAGCCTACCCAACAGCCCAAATGAGATGACCTCTTAGGGCGGATGCCGCACGTGCCGAGGCTGCCGCTGAGGCCGCCGACGACTATGCCCGGCTCACGCCGCGCCAGCGCTCGGCACGCCGGGTGGCGCGCATGCTGCTGGCCGCACAACCGGACGCGCCGGTCGACAAGATCGAGCACGATGTCGTGCCACTGACCACGGTCATGGAGCGGCTCGATGTCTCCCAGAGCACCGCGTGCGAGATCCGCAAGGAGGCTACGGCTCTGCTGCTGTCCGGCTATGGCCACCAGGACGCCGCTGCCGATGCGTCCTACGAGCCCGAGAGTAAGTGCTGATCAACCGCAGCACTCGGTGACAGGTGGGCCCTGCTTCGGCGACGGGAAAGAGGCGAGGGTCCCCGCGATCGGCTGAGGGAAGATCGATTGAAACCGGGGGCAGCGCCGTCTTGGACCCTGGTGTCACGGCAGAAAGATCGTTAGAAGGCCGAGTGGGCCTCAGCGGCCACTCAACCTTGGTTGAGGAAACCTAGCCGTCACCAATCTTCGGTGACAGCGCTCAACCTTCGCTGCGAGAGATCAATGACAATGGGCAGTTGTTCCACCAGAGTGGTGGAACAACCGCCCATTTCTGCGTCACGGCCCTGCTGCCTGGGGCTTCTCGGTCTCACTCTTCGGGCCCGGCGAGTTCGAAGTCGTCCTGGGTCAGTGCGCATCGCAGCCGCTGCTCAGCAATGGTGGCGTAGTGGTCGGAGAGTTCGACACCGACGAAATTGCGGCCTTCCTTCAGCGCGGCGATGCCTGTGGATCCTGAGCCGGTGAAGGGGTCGAGGACGGTGCCGCCGGGCGGGCAGACCTGGACGAGCTGCTGCATGACCTCGACGGGCTTCTGGGTGATGTGGACGCGGTCCTTGCGTGGCTGGGAGGCGATGTAGTGGCCGGGCAGGTAGAGGTCCCGGGTGTTGTCGAGGCTTCCCTTGACGCCCCAGAGGATGAACTCGGAGTCCTGCTTCGGCCCGCCCTTCCGAGGGCGTGAGGCCGGCTTGATCCACGGGATGGTGCCCGACCAGGTCCAGCCCGCCATCTGCAGGGCGTCTGACGTGGTCGGCTCCTGCCTCCAGTCGGAGAAGACCATGACGACGGCGTGTTCGCGGCTGGCGCGGTATGCCTCGGTGAGCAGCTCGGTCAGCCAACTGCGGTAGGAGCGCTGGTCGCGGTTTTCGCCGGGGAAGTTGGCCAGGTCGTGGCGGGCGTCGCCGCTGGTGTACTTCGCCCGTGCGGTGCGGGCGGTGCGTTCGGAACTGGTACGTCCGCCGGAGTTGTACGGCGGGTCGGTGATGACGCTGTCGACGCTCTCGTCCGGGAGGGATTTCAGGACGGTGAGCGCATCGCCTCGGTGCAGGGTGTACGACGACATTAGGCGGATCTCTCTTTCCGGAGGACGGCTACGTGCACGCATCCGTGGAACGGGATATGCGTGCCGGTGCTGCTCGGGGCAACCGCACGGGCGGCTGCCTGGGGCGAGCAGTGGGCTGGAGGTTAACGCCTTTTTCCGGCCGCACCCAATGGCGTGATCTTGACCGTTCCTTTCATGATCACAGCTCGTTTGGTGCGGCCGGATTTTGTCTCTACAGTCTCGGCGTGTTCGCAGGACGGGCCCTGGTTCCGGCCCTGTTGAGCTGTGCTGATGCGTGTTGCCTCGTCCAATCGGCGGCCCGCTCGGCACCCGTGAAACCCCTGACGGATGCGAGGGAGAGGAATTCACCGTGTGGCGTCTGAGATTACGAGCGCGGCTGGCTGCCGCATTGCGATAAAGGGATCGGCGCTTCGGAGTTAGCAGCTCCGAAGCGCGGCCTCCCCTTCGGGGACTTTCGAATGTTTGACCGGCGTGGTGCCGGTGGCCTTTTCGACGAGAACGCCGGCACCACGCTGCCTACGAGTAAGGAGCTGCTGATGCAGCATGCCCAGGCGCGCCCCTCCCCGGGGCTCGGTTCTCCCACCCGTCGCTCGGCGTCCGGCCTGCGACCGTGAAGAAGGTCGTCGCCATAGCTGGGGCTGTTGCGCTCAGCCCGATGCTGTTGATCGTGCCGCTCGCCGTTGCTCTGGGTGGTGCCAGCAGCGCGGAGGCCACTTGCGTCGATGGTGATGCGCAGGCTGTGGATGCCTCAGCGGTGGCCAAGCAGGTGGAATCGATCCTCAAGGGCGATGGAAAGGGGTCGGTGTCCGTGCCGGGGCTGGATGCCCCGAAGGAGCAGATACCGAACGCCAAGACGATCCAGGCGACCGGCGTAGCAATGAAGGTGCCGGCGCGGGGACAGATCGTCGCGCTGGCCACGGCTCTGCAGGAGTCGGGGCTGCGGAATCTGGATTACGGTGACCGGGATTCCCTCGGTCTCTTCCAGCAACGTCCCAGCCAGGGCTGGGGGACCGCCGCTCAGGTCCGTGATCCGGTGTACGCCTCGAAGAAGTTCTACGAGGGGTTGCTCAGGGTCTCGGGCTGGGAGTCGATGACCGTCACCCAGGCCGCTCAGGCGGTCCAGGCATCCGGCTTCCCGGACGCCTACGCCAAGTGGGAGCCCCTGGCCACCGCGCTTCAGAAGGCCATCTCCAAGTCGCTGTCGCGGCACGGAGGCTCCGGCAAGGACAGCGACAAAGGCGGCAAGGACGAGCCGACCGCCGATCCGGCGGCCACCGGGTGCGGCGCGGGAGAGGACGGGGTCACGTTCGGCCCGGTCCCCGCCGGGTCCCTCCCCAAGGGCTACAAGATCCCGCCCGGTGCACCCAAGTCGGTCCGTAAGGCGATCCGTTGGGGCCTCGGGCAACTCGGCACTCCATACCAGTGGGGCGGCGAGTGCTCTGATCCGCGCGGTCAGGACCCGATGGGCCGGTGCGACTGCTCGTCTCTGATGCAGGCGTCGTACAAGGCCGGCGGTGTCTCGATCTCCCGGACCACGTACACGCAGGTCAAGGAGGGCAAGGCGGTCAGCGTCAAGGCCCTCAAGCCGGGCGATCTGCTCTTCACCCGCGGCACGGCCTCCCGGCCGGAACATGTCGGGATGTTCATCGGCGGAGGACTGATCCTCCAAGCGCCCGAGACCGGCGACGTGGTCAAGATCTCGACCCTCACCGATTGGCGGCCGGACATCCTCGCCGCTCGCCGAGTCGTCTGACCGGCTTCCCCCTCCCCTTCCCTCTCGCTCCACCCACCCTTCGGGCCCTCGCATGCCCCAAAATCGCACTGGAGTTCTAAGTGAAGCTCATGCAGCACGCCCAAAACCTGGCATACGACCCCGGCGTCTCGCCGAAGGAGGGCGGGCTCCCCGGCCTCAGCGTCTTGAAGGACGTCATCTCCTCGATCAATCTCTTCGGCATCATCGCCGTGGTCGGCGCCCTGGCCGTCTCCGCCCTCGTCTGGGCCTGGGGCCACCACAGCGGTGGCCACCAGGCGGAGGCCAACGGCAAGAAGGGCACGGTCGTCGCCGCGGGATGTGCGCTGCTGCTCGGCGCGGCGAACGGCATCGTCGCGTTCTTCAGCGCCATGGGAACGCAGGTCCACTGATGTCAAAGAATCGTTCCCGCACCGCGCAGGAGCGCGCGTACGGACCGCCCTTCTCGGTGTTCCAACGCGCGCTGATCGGCGGCATCGTCCTCGCCGTGCTGCTGGCCGTCGCTGGGCTCGTCGCGTATCTGACGCGCCCCGAGAGCACGGGCTCGGCGAAGCCCTCCCCCACCCGGCAGTCCGCCCAGCCGTCCCCGACCCCGGAGTCAACTCCCCGCGAGCGCGAGGCGGTCCCTGCACCGCCCAAGACGAGCGACCCGGTCGAGTTCGCGAAGGCGGCTACCAAGGTCCTCTGGACGTATGACACCCGTTCCTCCTCCCAGGCCGAGCACTTGGCCGGGCTCAAGCGGTGGATGACCGGCGAGAAGAAGTACGCCGACTGGGAGTCGGTAACGAAGCAGGTGCCCAGCCCGGTGCTGTGGTCGCGGATGCACGACAACCGCCAGCGCTCCGGCGCCAAGATCGGTGAGGGCCACTTCCCGCAGGCGTTCAAGGCAGCCCTGGCTCAGGACCCGGGTGCGATCACCGAGGCGTACGTGTACGCCGTCACGGTCAGCGGCACGCAGTCCATCGCCTGGAAGGGCTCGGGTGCCGGAGCCGAGGCCCGATCCACGACGGTCGCCGTCCAGTGCCGTCCGAAGCAGTCGTGCGCCTTGGTCGGCGTGCTTCCCCAGGTCGCTCCGTGACCCCCGGCAGCGCAAGGAAGGAGGACCCTGATGGGGGTCTGTGACGTACCTCTGGTGGACAAAGCCTGCGATGTCATCGACTTCGCCAGCGATCCCGCAGGGTCCATCACCGGCATGATCGGTGAGTGGATCGCCAAGTCCATGGGAGAGCTTGCCGCAAGCGCCGCCGACTTGGCCGCGAAGGCGGTCGACACCACAACCCGGGTCGATCTCAACGCCACCTGGTTCCGCGACAACTACGAGCTGCTGCTGCCCATCGGGCTGGTCCTGACGGTCGGCACGTTCATCCTGCAGCTCATCCGAGCCGCTTGGCGTCGCGACGAGCGTGCTCTGGTCCAAGCCGCGTTCGGCACCATGACGGGTGTCTTCTTCGCGTTCAGCGCGATCGCCTGCACCACCGTGGCGCTTACCGTGGTGGACGCGCTGAGTGCCGGATTGTTCAAGGCGGCGCACAGTTCGGTGAGCGATGCGATCCGCCGTGTGATCAAGGTCAGTCAGTACGACGGCATGTTCGAACTGGGCTGGATGGTGCCGACCTTCGTGGCCATCGGAGCCGCGATCGGCGCGTTCGTGTATTGGGCCGTGATGGTGGCTCGCAAGGTCGGCATCCTGATCTTGGTGACGTTGGCGGTGTTCGCGGGCGCCGGCGGCGGCTGGGAAGTCGCCAAGCGCTGGCGGCGGGGCTGGATCGAGGCCACCGCCACCCTTGTTTTCAGCAAGCTCCTGATGACGGTCGTGTTCCTGATCGGGGTCTCCGCCATGGGTAAGTCCGATTCCGGCGGCGGGCTCGCCGCCGTCTCGGACGCCATGGCCGGGATCGTCGTTCTGATCCTCGTCATGCTGTGCCCCTACGCCACGTACAAGTTCGTGCACTGGGCCTCCGAGGGCGGTGGCAACGACGACGTGCACCGCACCGGTGTCGCGGGCATGGCGGCCATCGGCGGCGCGGCCAAGACCGCGGGCTCGCTTGCGCTGCAGGCCGGGATCGGGGTGCCGGCTCCCCAGGGGCCGGCGAAGGTGCCGGGCCAGGGTGCCGGTGGTGTCACTTCCGGTATCGACCCTGCCGGAGGGGCCAGTGCTCCGTCGCCGAAGACGTTCCGCTTCGGTGAGGACCCGAACGCCACGGGCGACAAGGGGCGGGCACTGATCCGGCGGCCTCCCACGGACGGCGACCGCGGTCAGCCCCTGATCCAGCGCCCGGGTCAGGGAGCCGCATCGGATTCGGAGGCTGATTCGGCACCGGTCTCCTCCGGGCCGACTCCCCAGGGCGCCTCGGTCGCGCCGCCGCGGGTCACGCATATGGACCCGCCTGCGCCACGGCGCAGTGGATCACCTTCGGCGAGCGGTCCTTCCCCGCAGGGCGGCACCACGCCGCAGCGGTGGATCTACCCCAAGCCTCCGGGTGGATCGGGCTCGTAGCCCGCGCATGACGGGGGCGGGCGCCGCGCTCGGCCCGCCCGCCCCCGCCCCTCCTCATCTTTCTCTGTTCACGTTCCAAGGACGGCTTCGCCATGCTCTCCGACACCTCTCATCCCGACGGCCCGGCCACCGTGAAGTTCCCGCACCGCTCGCGCCGTGGCGTGCTGCTCGGCCTGACCGCTCCCCAGCTTGTCGTCGTCACCGTCACCGGTCTGCTGCTGCTCGCGGTCCTGCTCACCTCGGGCGTCGCCGGGGCCCTCATGCTCCTGCCGCTGTGGGCCGCCATCCTGGCAGGGGTCTTCATCCGCCATCGCGGACGGTCCCTCGCCGACTGGGCGCCCATCGCCCTGCGGTACGCGTTGCGCCGCTTCCGGGGCCAGCTCATCTGGCTCACCCGTCCGGCCACCCGACCTCGGCGCGAGGGCGTGCTCCACCTCCCTGGCACTGCGGCCTCCCTGCGTGTGGTCACCTCCCCCGACGGCCGCCTTGGTGCTGTGCACGACCCGCACAACAACACCCTGACGTCCGTGGTGCGTGTCTCCTCCCGTGCCTTCGCCCTGCTCGACCCGGCCACCCAGTCGAGCAACGTCGCAGGCTGGGGCCGTACTCTCGCTGCTCTGGCGCGTACCGGGCACATCGCCCGGGTCCAGGTCCTGGAGCGCACCGTCCCGGACTCCGGTGACGCGCTCAACCGCTACTGGCACGAGCACGGCAACGCCCAGGCGCACCTTGCCGGGCCCGTCTACGGAGATCTCCTGGCGGCTGCGGGGCCGGCTGCCGCGCCGCACGAGGCGTACGTCGCGCTCGCTCTCGACCTCAAGGCGGCCCGCCGACTGATCAACCAGGCCGGAGGCGGGCTCACTGGCGGCTTCGCCGTGCTTGCGCAGCTGACGTCCACCTTCGACCAGGCCGCCCGCAACGCCGGTCTCGCGCCCAGCCCGTGGCTGTCCGCGACTGAGATCGCGGCGGTGATCCGTACCGCCTACGACCCCAAGGCGTCCGCCGCGCTGGACCAGTGGTCCTCCTCGGATCGTCCGCAGGCGGATCCTGCGGCCGCCGGCCCTGTGGTCCTGGTGGAGAAGGCCGATCGGATCCAGACCGATTCGGCCCACCATGCCACGTTCTGGATCGAGAACTGGCCGCGGATCGAGACCAGCCCCGGCTTCCTGCACCAGCTCCTGTTCACCTCCGGCGTGCGCCGTTCCCTCTCCCTGACGTACGCGCCCAAGGGATTGGACGCCGCGCTCAAGGACGTGCAGCGCCGCAAGGCCACCGTGATCGCGGATGCCGCCGAGCGGCAGCGCAAGGGCCAGGTCGACTCCGAAGAGGACTCGATCGAGTACGCCGACATCAAGCAGCGCGAGCGCCAGCTCATCGCCGGACACGCCGACGTCGCCATGACCGGCCTGCTGACGGTGAGCGCGGACACCGACGAGCAGCTCAACGCCGCCTGCGCGGCCATCGAGACCGCAGCCGTCGCCGCCCTGGTCGATCTGCGCCTGCTGACCTGGCAGCAGGCCGAAGCGTTCACAGGCGCCGCCCTGCCGCTCGCCCGCCCGTAGCGCACCCACGCACCACCGACCGCGCTCTACCGAAGGGCACCCACCCCATGCCGACCGAGCCCCTGCCCGAACTGGCACAGGACTTCGTCCCGTTCGCCACGGCCGCGCTCGACTTCCACCGGGCCATCAACATGCCCGTCGCGCCGACCGCTGCCAGCCGCGCCGAGCTGGACTCCCTCCACGCACACCTCGTCGCCCTGTACGGACTGTGCGACGCCCACTCCGCCCGGACCACGCCGGTGGCCGAGGCCGAGGGTGACCACCTGCGGGCGTGCCGGATCCGGCTGTGGCAGGCAGCCGAGCACCTCCACGCCGCCTACCACGCGGCCCCTCACCCAGGCAGCGGCCGCGTCCCCACCCGGGAGGCGTGCCGGGCCCGGCTCCCCGAGGGAGCACCCGAACTCACCGTGTGCCAGCGCCACCTGGCCACCGCCGCCCAGGTCCGCCGCGACCACACACCGGCCGACCTGCGCGACCCCTTCACCGGCCTGATCCGCCACTGACCACCCCGGAGCACCACCGCCATGCCCTCTCGCACTCGCGCCAGCGCCAGCCCGCTCTTCGTCCCCCGCACCAGCGACCGGCGCACCGCTCGCGCTGCCCGCGACCAGTTCGCCGCCGCCCGTGACCAGGCCCGGCACGCCGCACGCCCCGAAGCCCCCCGTACCGCTCCCCACATCGACCCGGAGCTGCGCGCGACCTACCCGGCGGCGGGGCGGCCCGGCCCGGCCTCCGCCCGCGGCGGCCGTCTGGGGCTCCCCGCCCACCGCATGACGACCGCGACCGCATCCGGGGCCTATCCCTTCCTCGCCGAAGGCGGGCTCGGCGCTCAGGGCATCTACATCGGCCGTGACGTTCACGCGGAGGCGGCCTTCACCTACGACCCGTTCGCCCTGTACGGACGCCTCGACGGCTTCACCAATCCGAACATCCTGCTCGCCGGGATCATCGGCATGGGCAAGTCCGCCCTGGCCAAGTCCCTCGCTGTGCGGGCCGTGGCCTTCGGATACCGGATCTACGTACCCTGCGACCCGAAGGGCGAGTGGACCGTCGTGGCCCAGGAGCTGGGCGGGCAGACCATCGCTCTGGGGCCGGGCCTGCCAGGGCGATTGAATCCTCTGGATGCGCCCGCCAGGCCGTACGGCGTCAGCGAGGAGGACTGGAGCGGCGAAGTTCGCAAGCGGCGTCTGCTCCTCCTCGGGTCGCTCGCGAAGACGGTTCTGCGGCGGGACCTGCACCCGATCGAGCACACCGCCCTCGATGTGGCGCTCGACCAAGTCGTCACCACCGCCGAGGCAAACGCCACCACTCCGCTGCTGGGCGAGGTCGCCTACGTCCTCGGCTCGCCCGAGCGCCTGGACGCAGCCCTCGGAGAGCTCTCCGGTCGCCTCGGCCACGCAGCAGACGACCTGGCCCACGCGCTGCGCAGGCTCGTGCACGGCGACCTGGCCGGGATGTTCGACGCACCGAGCACCGTGGCGTTCGACCCGAGCGCGCCGATGCTCTCCATCGACCTATCCCGCCTCGGCGGTGCCGGCGACGACACCGCGCTCGTCCTGGCCATGACCTGCGCCTCCGCGTGGATGGAATCCGCACTCGCCGACCCCACCGGAGGGCGGCGCTGGGTGATCTACGACGAGGCATGGCGCGTAATGCGGCACGTCGCCCTGCTGGAGCGCATGCAAAGCCAGTGGAAGCTCTCCCGCGGCCTGGGCATCGCCAACCTCATGGTCATCCACCGCCTCAGCGACCTCCTGACCGCCGGCGACGCCGGCTCCCGAGGTCGTGCGCTGGCCGAGGGCCTGCTCACCGACTGCTCCACCCGGATCATCTACCGCCAGGAAGCCGACCAACTCAGCTCCGCCGCAGCCCTGCTGGGGCTCACCGGCGTCGAGACCCAGGCCGTCTCCGCCCTCACCAAGGGACGCGGCCTATGGAAGGTCGCGGGCAGGTCCTTCATCACTCAACATCTCCTCCACCCGCGGGAACGCGAGCTGTTCGACACCGACGCCCGCATGCACGCCATGAGCGCCCGCCCCTGACCAGGCCCCATGCGCCGGAGGGAGCCGACGCCACGCTCGGCTCCCTCCGCAATCCCGCCTCCACAGCCATCTACAAGGAATCCGCCCTCCATGCCTCAGCGACACATGATCCGCCGTGCCATCCGTCGGCTCGTCCAGCTCTACAGCGACGCGGCGAAGGCCAACGCCGCCCATGGCCATATCCCCCTGGCCACTGGACCATTCGGCCCCCTCGACGAGTCCCGGCGCCTGGATCGTCGACAGCCCCCGGCCGGCGATCGCACCGGAGCCCGTCATCGCTGAACCCGAACAGCGCCAGACCTCCCCCTAGCGCAGATTCCCCGGCACCGCCAAATCCCCCTTCGGGGCACATCCTCGTGCTCCGCACGGCCCGACCACTGCGAGGTGCATCTCTCGTGGCGGAAACACGTCCGCACATCACCATCGGCCACCACGACCAGTACGGCATCGTGGCGGCGACATCACACGAAAACCACGTCGCCGACCACACCCTGCGGCTGGTCGGCTTCGAGCGAGTGCCCGGCAGCAGGCTGTACGCCCTGATCGAGCCGAACCGCGACCTGACCCGACGCGGACAGCAGGCGGTCCAGTCCCTGCGCGCCGCCCGGTACAGCGTCACTTCCGACGTCGCGTACGACCTCAAGCCCGCCACCCGTCTCGTCCCCAGCCGAGGCGAGGAAGCGGCATACGCCTCCGCCCGTGCGCTCGACGCCGATATCCGTGCCGCCCGGATCGTCGTACACGACCAGGTACGCGACCCCGACGGCACCTTGCGCGCGGTCGGCACCGACACACGCACTCACGAGGGCGTACTGCTCCACGGCGAAGGCGACCTCCGATACGTCGAGACCCGGCTGGACAACACGACCATGGCGTTCGACGCCTTCTCCTACATCCGCGGAAACGGGCACCCCGATCCGACTCCGTCCACCCAGCAGCGCCGGGCCCAGGCCGCCACTGCTGTCTCCCCGGCCCGCGCGGGCGCCCCTCCGCCACAGAGGTCCGCCGCCGCTGTCGAATGCCGGCCTGCCTCCGCTGTCCATCAGCCGGTCCGCGCCCGCTAGAACATCCACCCGAAGAGAGTCCTTGCGATGAATCTCCAGCTTGAGCCTGATGTCGCCTTCGGCGTCCATCCCGACCTCGGTGTGGCCGCCGCCGTCGCGGACGACCGCCCCTTCCTGGACGAGGTCCTACGCAAGCACCACTTCCGCTACAGCAAGCACCTCGACGTCTACCTCCTGCCGGACGACACCCCGCACAACACGGCGGTCCGGACGGTGGCCAGCGCCACCCGGGAACTCCAGGACGCCGGGCTGTCGGTCGCCGCCGATCCGCGCATCATGCTCCCGCCGCCCATCCCCACACCGGACGGCGTGCCCGTACGCGAGACCCTGCCCGGTCAGTCGCTGACCGCCCTGACCGGCGAGCTGCACGAGCTGCGCCGCTCGGCCGACGTCGCCGACGTCCTGGAGCAGATCCTCGACGAACACCACGGTGCCGTCGGCGACCTGGAAGAGTTCATCGACACGGCCGCCGCCTGGTGCGAACGGCTCGGCACCCCCAACGGCCGCGAGCTGTCCCAGCATCTACGCACCATCGCGCACCACGTCGCCTTCCTCAGCGACCAGCTCGTCAACGCCCAGCTCGACCTGGCGGTGATGCCGGACGTGACACCGGAGAACACTCCGCCCCTGGCCGAGGTGCCGCTCCCCGCCCGGCACGACATCCCGGCGGTGACGCACACCGCCCGGTCCCGCGCAGCCGTGGCGTCCTCCCCGAACCGCCCGGCCAACCTCCCAGCGCAACAGGACGGACCGGCCCACCCGCCGGCCGCGCCGCCCAGCCACAGCCGTACGCGCTGACTTCTGCCCTCAAATCGCACAAGGAGTCCGGCTCATGGCCGTCAAGAAGCTCTGGACCATCGACCGCGCCTGCGGACACACCACCCAGGCCGATCTCTCCGACCGCCCGGCCGACCAACGTGCTGGGTACGCCCGCTGGCTCGCCCAGCGCGACTGCACCGACTGCTGGCGAGCCGCCCGGGACGAACACACCGAGACGAAGGCCGAATGGCTCGCGAAGAAGCGGGCCGCCGAGCAGGCCGAGGCCGAGAAGTGGTCTGCGCGGTACCGCATGCCGCCGCTGGATGGCACCGACCGCGCGGTCGCCTGGGCTATCCGCTGCCGCCACCAGCTCGTCTCCGCCGCCTACACCGCCCTCGTCCTCGAAGGCACCACCAGCGAGGCGGAGTGGGAGACCGTCGAGGACGCGGTGCGGACCCTGACGCGCGCCGGGTGGTGGCTCGACCAACGCGAAGCCGACCCCGCCGATCTGCCCGAGCTGCTGGAAGCGGCCACCGAGAGCGACCGCCCGAACGAGAACCCCTACTTCTAGCCCGCCTTCGGAAGGCCCCATGTCCGCCACGTCCAAACCGGGCCGGGCACGCTCACCGGTCCTCCTGCCCCAACAGCCGAATGCCTTGCCCACCGCCACAGCCGCTAGGAGCCCGCTCGTGATCGCCAGAAGAGCTCACCCCCTCGCCACCACCCACAGCTCCGCACCTCCTTGGACCTTGCCTTGCCATCTCCGCGTACCAGCACGCCCTCGACCACCACCGGCACCGACGTCCTCCTCTACCTCCTGCTCGGCATCGCCGGGCTCGGCATGGCAGGGGGCTCGCTTGCCTGGCTGTTCGGCAACCTCATCAACGTCGTCGTCGGCTCCGATCCGTGGGCCGCCTTCCAGCCGACCACCGCGCTCCTGCGCCCGGAGCAGGTCTGGCCGCATCTCGCTCAGCCCGCCCTCATCGCCGCCTGCTACGTACTCCCCGCCGCCACTCTCGCGACCGCTGCCGTCGTCGGCGCCAAGGTCTGGCTGCGTTTTCGCGGGAATCCCAAGGGGTTGGCCGATCAGCGGGACCTGGCGGATCTGCTGCCCAAGAAGATCGCCAAGAAGGCGATCGAGCTGCGGCCCAGTCTCAAGGGCACCCAGCCCAAGGACGTCGCGCCGGACGACTGCGGAGTGCTGCTCGGCACGGTGAAGCCCGGAAACAAGGAAGTCCGCTCATCCTGGGAAGACGTGATCCTCGCGATCATGGCACCCCGGTCCGGGAAAACTTCCGGACTCGCGATACCCGCGATCCTGCGAGCACCCGGCCCGGTGCTGCTGACCTCGAACAAGGCGGCGCGCGATGCCTACACCGCGACGCTCGACGAGCGCGCCGAGGTCGGGACGGTGTGGACGCTGGATCCGCAGCAGATCGCCCATGCCCCGCAGACCGTGTGGTGGGACATCCTCGCTGACGCCCACGATCTCGCCGGGGCTCGGCGGCTGGCTGGGCACTTCGTGACCGCCTCCGTGGATGAGTCGAGCGCGGGCGACTTCTGGTCCACCGCCGCTGCCAACACGCTTACCGCGCTGTTCCTCGCCGCGGCCCGCGACGGCCGCCCGATCACCGACGTGCTTGCCTGGCTCGCCTCACCGGCCGACCGCACGCCCATCGACCTGCTGCAGGACGCCGGGCTCGACGCCGTCGCCGCCCAGCTTCAGGGCACCGTGGCCGGTGCCGTCGAGACCCGCGACGGCATCTTCGAGACCGCACGGCAGTACGCGAGTTGCCTCCTGGATCCGAGCATCGCCGCCTGGGTCACCCCGCCCAGCGGCACGGCCAAGGTCCGGCAGTTCAAGCCGGAGGAGTTCGCCACCAGCAAGGACACCCTGTTCCTGCTGTCCAAGGACGGCGGCGGATCGGCCTCGGCGATCATCGCCGCGGCCGCCGACGCGGTGATGCGCGCGGCCGTCATCCAGGCCGAACGCGACGGCGGGCGCCTCGACGCCCCACTGCTCGCGATCCTGGATGAGGCGGCCAACGTGTGCAAGATCGCGGACTTGCCGGACCTGTACTCGCACCTCGGTTCCCGGGGCGTCATCCCGATCACCATCCTCCAGTCCTACCGCCAGGGCGTCCGCGTCTGGGGCGAGGCCGGGATGGATGCCCTGTGGTCGGCGGCGACGGTCAAGCTCGTCGGCAGCGGTATCGACGACGCCGACTTCGCGGACAAACTCAGCCGCCTGGTCGGCGACCACGACGTGCGCACGGTGTCGGTGTCCACCAGCGAGTCGGGGAAGTCCTCGTCGGTCTCGATGCGCCAGGAGCGCGTGCTTCCGGCTGACGCGATCCGGGCGCTGCCCAAGGGCTCCGCGCTGTTGCTGGCCACCGGCATCCGCCCCGCCCTGCTCGACCTCAAGCCCTGGTACCGCGAGCCGGACGCGGACCGGCTCGGTGCCGCCTCCGCCAAGGCGACCGCGGCCATCACCGAGCGTGCTCTGGCCAAGAACCTGCGCCGCGACGACTTCGGTCCGGCCGCGTGACCGGCCTGTACGCGGACACCGTCCGGACGAGACGAGCGGCAAGACGGCCTCGCGCATGCCCCGGGCCGCTGCTCGGCCCTCCCCTTCGTCTTGAGGTGCTCCCGATGTCTCACGCCATACCGTCCTGGGCTTCCGTCCGCGGGTCCGAGCGGCTCGCCGGCACTCCCGCCGTACGCCGCGGCGGCCACTGGTGGCTCGTCACCCCGAGCGGAACCGTGCTCGCCTCGGACCCCGCCCTCACCAGCGAACTGGACCGCCTCGCCGCCGACATGACCGCGGCCAACCGCGCCGTCACGGAACTGCGCACCGAGCGCCACCCCGTCGACAAGGCCGTACGTAAGGCTCGACGGTGACTCCCCTCCTCCAAGCCGAGCAGGCGGTCCTGGGCGCGGTCCTCCTGGAGCCCGGGCAGCTCGACCGGCTCTCCTCCTGGCTGCGGCCGGATCACTTCTATCGTCCGGCTCACGCGGCCGTTTACGCCGCGATGCTCAAGCTCCGGGCCGACGGCCACCCGGCCGCATCCACTGAGGCCGGGGCGCCCGTCCCGCTGGCGTGGGTGAACGACACGGTGCGCGAGGCCGGTACACGGACCCGTGGGCTTTCGGCGTCGTACGTGCACTCCCTGACGTCCGCATGCCCTCGCCCCGCCCACGGCCCGGTCTACGGGCGGATGGTCCTGGAAGGCGCCATCCACCGCAGCGTGGCCGAGCACGCCACCCGCCTCCACCAGGCCGCTCGCACCGAGTGCGTTCGCGGCGGAGCAGAAGAAACGATCCACTACGCCCAGGTCCTGTCCGACGTCCTCGCCGACCTCGCCCGCCGCTGGGGCACCGAACCACGCCCCGCACAGCCTGCGGCAACGAGCGAGCCGCCGGCGGAGCAGCCACAGCCGGTGGACGAGCAGGTCCTCGCCGATGAGGAGTTCCTCCTCGGCTGCCTGAGCGCCCGGCCCGACAAGCTGCGCGACGTCGTCGGGTGGCTCCACCCCGGCGACTTCGCCGACGCAGGCCACCAACAGATCTACCGCTCCCTGGGCGCCCTGCACCACCGGGGCGAGCCCATCGACCAGCTGACCGTGCTGTGGGAGACACAGCGCCGAGGCGCTCTCGCCAACGGGACGCTGGACACCGAGCGCGTCCTGCGGATCTGCGACCCGAACTCCATCGCCGGATCGGCCGAGTACCTCGGTGAACAGGTCGTCCAAGCCTCACTCGTACGGACCGCCGCCACCTCGGCCCGGCAGATACGTGCGCTGGCCGACGATGAATCCCTCGCACCGGGGCGGCTGATCGGCTACGCACTGCACGCCCTGGGCCCGCTCGATGACGTCCGCCGCCGCTGGCGCATCGCCAACGGCGCCGAACCGGAGCCAAGCCGCCCCACCAGCCAACCGGGCGCTCCTCCACCGGCCGCCCGCGTCGATGCAGCCCGATCCCGCAGCCGCCTCACGGACGCCGTCCCAGCCACCGCTCACCCTGCAGCCTCGCGTCCCACCGTTCCCGACCGTCATCACCGCCGGAGCCCCGCATGAAGGATCACACTGGCCGCGCAGCCCTGGAACAGGGCGAGCTGTACCTCGTTGCCCGGGAATTCGACGAACTGCGTGCCGAGATCGGCGTTCCCGGGTCGCCGAGCGGCCTGCCTGACCTCGTCACCGCCTCCCAGCATCTCGCCATGCTCAGTGGGCTGTTCAAGGACCTGTCCGACGAGGTCCTCCTCCGTGTGACCGATGACGACCCCGGGCTCGATCTGGCGCCGGTCATCTACGCCTACACCGCGGCGGCAGTGCCCGCGGGGCGGGCCATGGAGAACTACACCGAGGCGTTCCAGCAGCTCGGCTTCCTCCACCGGTACGCCGAAGCCCCCGACGCCGCAGACCTCCGCAACGCACGGCAGGCCACGTTCTTCGTCGTCCAGGAGCGGATGGTGTACGTCCGCGACAACCTGCGGGAAGTCAGCAACACCCTGCGTGGCGCGGCGGACCGGCTGGACGGCACCCCGCCCCGAATCCTGGCGGCGCTGAGCCGATCAGCCCGCCCGACGAACTCGATCTACCGCCTCCCTCCAGAACCCCACGCCCCAGCGCAGGCCCCGACCCGGCTCGCCTACACCCCCGCGCCCCACCATGCCCGCTGACCCGCCGGCGCCGCTCGCCGCGCCGTCGATCGGGAGCCTGTGTTCCGGGTACGGTGGCCTGGACCTCGGTGCCCAGGCCGCCCTCGGGGGCACGCTCGCCTGGCACGCCGAGAACGACCCCGGGGCTGCCCGGATCCTGTCCCGCCACTGGCCAACGGTGCCGAACCTCGGCGACATCTCCACCGTGAACTGGACCACCGTTCCCGGGGTGTGCGTCCTGACGGCCGGCTTCCCCTGTCAAAGACGTCTCGGTCGCCGGCCGCCGCGCCGGACTGGCTGACGGCACCCGGTCCGGCCTGTGGCATCACGTCGTGCGCGCCATCGAAGCCCTCAACCCGTGCCTGGTGGTGATCGAGAATGTCCGAGGACTCTTGTCCTCCCCCGCCGGTTCCCCTGGCGAGGTGGAACCCTGCCCGTGGTGTCTGGGAGACGCCGCAGGTCAGCCTGCTGTGCGCGCACTCGGTGCCGTACTCGGCTCCCTGGCCGACCTCCGGTTCGATGCACGGTGGTGCGTGCTTCGCGCCTCCGACGTCGGCGCCCCGCACCGACGCGAACGGATCTTCCTCGCCGCCTGGCCATCCGGGCGGACCGCCGCTGCTCAAGACGCCGACCAGCAACCTGGCGACCAACGGCGGCAGCCAGCACCCGGCGAAGCGGAAGCAGGGCGGCCACGGCCCGAACCTGGCGGACGAGGTCGAGTGGCTCCTGCCCACCCCCGTAGCCTCCGACGGGATCAAAGGCTCACCGAACCAACGCCACGGCAATGGGGAGGTGACCCTGTCGTCAGCAGCAGCCCAGCTCTCACGCCCACCTGGCGCGGTGCGCATGCGCACGGGTCGGGGACGGAAGAGTCCCGTGGGCGGGGCGCCGCCGACGGAGCTGCTGGCGCTGTTCGCGGAGCCGGCGGGCGCGGAGGCGGGGCTGGGGCCTGGGGGCCATACGCCGCCGCCATCGCCCGATGGGAGCAGATCACCCGCCCCGCACCGCGGCCGACCGATGACGCGGGCCGCCTGAGCCCGCTGTTCGTGGAGTGGATGCAGGGCCTCGACCCCGGTTGGGTCACCGCCACCCCGGGACTGGGACGGCCCGCCCAACTAGCCGCCCTCGGCAATGGCGTTGTACCGCAACAGGCCGCCCGCGCCCTGCAGATCCTCGCCCCGCCCCGGCCGCTCTGCCGCCACCACACACCGCTCTGATGCGCCTTCTACACGAGATTTCCGGCCTGGCCAAACCCGGATTTCTCCGGAACCTCGACACCCCACACCTTCACGCCAAGGGGTATCGATGCCTGAACCCGCTCACGACAGCGAGCCGGTGCGCATACCGGACCACGACCTGGACGACCTCGTCTCCACCGTCACACAGCTCGTCGCGGAGAGCCGCAAGCAGGGCGAGACGCTCGCCCGGCTCACCGACGAACAGCCACCCCACCAGGATGGCGAACAAGACGAGCCCGGTCGCGCGGAAGGCGCCACGTTGGCCTCCGCCCCGGCGGGCAGCGATTCGGCTGCCACCGGGACGGAGGCGCCGTCCTCGATCTTCATCCTCGCGCTCGACGGCAAGGCGTACGCCGAGGAACTCGCCGCACTGACCACCTGGGTGCACCACCTTCTGCTGCCGGTCTACGGGCGGGAGATCACCACCGGCCGCCCGTGGTGCCAGCAGTGGCACGAGCACCCCGAGGCCGTGGCCCGGCTGCACGCCCTGTGGCTCGCCTGGCAGCAGCTCACCGACGTCGAGGCCGGCCTTACCGGGCCCTCTACATGGCACCGCGATCACCTCGACCCGGCGCTACTCCAGCTCCGCACGCCCGACGGGCCGTTCGGGGCGTGCACGACCAGCGCTGCCCGCCCCAACCACCGGCTCCTGGCCTCGCCCGAGCCCGCCGGAGCCTGACATGGTCGGCACACACGAACCCGCGTCGCCGGACTACCGGATCGACGGCTTCGATCCCGCCGCCGAGCGGATCGAGGAGGACTTCTTCTCGGTCACGCTCTCGGACGACATGTTCGTCACTCTCGCCGACCACCACAGCGCCGATGGCCGCGACACCTACCTACTCCTGTTCGACCGCGCTGCGACCTGGGACATCCCCGGTACGGCGGAGTACGTCTCGCTGCACATCACCCGGGACGTCGAGCGGCGAACGTTCGACTTCGAGTACGCGCGCCATCCCGTCGTTCCCCTGGCGCAGAACTGGCTCGTCCGCCAGGGCTGCTCGCAAGAGGCCGTCGAGCCGTCTAAGGCTCACGGGCCCCGTCCCGCGGACGCGCTCACGGAACAGCTGGAGGACCTCCTCAGGGCCAACCCCGGCGACCGATACAAGGTCATCGACCACTACACCGACACCTCGTACTTCTCCGACGTCGGCGTCGAGGTGCGAACCCTCCTCTACGACAGCCACCCCGACTCCGCGGACGCTCCCTACCGCCTCTTCCTCGAAGAGACCGCCAAGGACCTGCGCTCGTACACGGTCCGGGAGGGAGCTTTCGCCACCGCCGAAGCAGCGGATACCTGGGCCATGGAACGGGATACGCCCTTCCCGCTGGCCCCGGCCCCGCAGAGCGCGGCCGACCGCCGGGCACAGGCCGCTCGCGCACGCTCGACTGTCACAGCCAACGGCCTCACTGCTGCCCCGGCCCCAGCCGCACCACCCCGATCGGCGACCGCTCCGACACGTCTGCGGCGGAGCGCGCCGTGAGCCGGGCCCGGTACGCCTTCGCGGCCCATCCCGAGGCCCTCGCCGACCTGCGGTCCGTCCCGGAGGAGATTCGCGACCTGGCCCTGCTGGAACTGCAGCACCTGGTCCACGGCAACGAGCGCGGCGCCGCTCTGCATCGCGAACTGGCGGGCTGCCACAAGGTCTACGTCGATCCGGAAACCCGGTGGCGGCTGGTGATCCAGTACCGGGACGCCCCGGCCTCCTCCCAGCACAGGAGGGAGATCTACCTCCTGGCCGTCGGCGAACGTCAGGACCAGGCCGCCTACCGCACCGCGGCGCGCCGGCTGGAGCGTGAGCGGGAAGCATCCGCCGCCACGCAGCCTCTCGGGCGTCGCGCCCAGGCGGCTACGGCCCGCTCCCCGCACAGCGGCCGTGGTGGATCCGCCCCGAGCACGCAGGCGCCCTCGGCTCCCGCCTCACAGACGCGTGCGGCACGCGCCGTGCGCCCCCGCTGACGACCAATCGATTCTCGGAGAACTGGACATGCCCGACCTCCACACACCGGCCCTGGACCACGCCGAGCCCGTCAACCAGGCAATCGACCGGCTCGCTCCCCGCTGGACCACCTGGACATTGCAGACCATCCAGCAGCACGGCGAGATGCGGTTGCCGGAGATTGCGTCAGCGTTGCCGTGGCTCGGCACCCAGAACACGCATAACGTCCTGTGGCGGATGCACACGAGCGGCCTGGTGGATCGAGCGCAACGCGGTGTCTACACAGTCTCTCCGTTGGGCCGCAGCGCGCAGCCCGCGCACCGCACGCTCGCTTCCTGGCACCGCGCGCACTTCGCCGATGACGGTCCGGCGCTCCCCGAGGCGGAGCGGACGGAGGATGCCCTGCGCCGGCTACGCGGCAGGGGCGCGGTCGACATCCTCCACGCCCTCGCGCATCACGGCCCACTGCCGCCGAGCGAACTGCGGGAAACCGCAGGGCTCGCCACGATCTCCGTCTATTACCGCCTCCAGCAACTCCAGGAGGATCAGCTCCTCACACCCGTCGGCAGCTATTCCCGAGCCTCGTACACTCTGACGCCCGCCGCCCAGGCGCTCGGGCCGGTGTACGCCGAACTCGCGGCCTTCACCCGCCAACACCCGGCGGTCGAGCGCAGCCCGGTGACTCAGCAGACGGCCAGCGCGGCACGAGCGAACGCTGCCGTACGACGATCCCTCCCAGGGATGTTCTCGCACGCGCCAGCCCCGCAGCCGAGCGTCCCGACGTACGTCACGGCGCTCTCCCACCCGTCACGAACCAGGTGATCCCCATGCCCGCAGTCAGACACCGCCCCGCGACGGCGCCCGCGCGATCCCCCGCGCGTCGCGCGGGCGCCCGCGCACCACCCCGCACCCCGAGGCACTCCCCATGCTCAGCACCGCTCCACACGGCCTTGAACCAGACACCGAGGTCCTCGTCAGCCCGGTCTACCTCGCAGGCCCCGGCAACAGCGACGCCGTCTTCAGCATCCTCGACAGCGCCGAAGGCTGGACCAAGACCGTCGCCTTCGGCACGGACACGTACTACGCGAGCCCCTGCCAGCGCGTCCGCATTGCCAACCCCACAGAGAGCCGGTACGGCGGGTGGACGATCACCTACGCCGAGGACCCGCTCGGCGTGCCGGACTGGATCACCACGTTCGACCGCCGCACGCCCCACGAGATCGTCGCCGCGTTCGCCGAGACCCTGGTCCACAGCCTGCCCAACCACTTCAAGGACTACTTCAGCGGCGGCAAACACCACACCGGCACCAGTCCCGAGGACGTGCTCAGGCACCACCAGTGGCAACTGGCCCACGGCGCCCGCCCCTACCGGACCGTCTCACCGGACGGCCTCGCCGTTCACCGCACGCGCAGCGGATGGATCCACGAGTACGACGAGCTGCTCGATCCGGAGAACTCCACATGGAGGCTGTCCGCCGGCCTCGACCCCATCCACTACCCGCACTGGCGCGCCTTCTTCAGCAGCTCCACCCCGGAGCACCTCCGGGCGTCCGCCGCTACCGCCCTCACCAGCACCGACCCCGTGCTTCGCACAGCCAGTGAGATCCCGGTGCCCCACCGAGCCCTGGTGACCGTTCGGCTCTCGAATCGGACGGCCTCTGCCCCGCGCACCGCGGCGGCGCTGGCCCGCAGCTCGTATGCCGCAGGGCCACGCACCGCCAGGGCTGTGCCCGTAAACCCGCCGCCCCCGCTCGCCGCACACGGCCGGTCACGCCGCCAGCGCTGAGGCCCGGCCCGCACCCCACCTCGGAGATTCGATCCACCATGCCCAACCATGCTTCTGACGGGGACATCTACGTCGCCCCGGTCTACCTCGCCGGCGCCACCTTCACCGGTGACCCCGCCCTCCAGCCGCTTCTCGACCAGGGGTTCCACCTCCACCACGACGAACTGGCGAACGTCTACGTCACCTCGCCCGAACAGCACATCCGGCTCGGCTACCTGCCCGAAGGCGAAGACGCCGCCCTGTGGAAGATCGCGGTCCACTCCGATCCATTCGGCCCGGCCCGCTGGCTGGCCACCTTCGACGACAGCACGCCCACGGAACTCGTCACCGCTTTCACCACCGCCCTCGCGCACGACTACGCACAGGGCCACGACACCTACCTCTACGGCGGCACCGGCAGGGACCGAGGCTTCCAGCCGCTCGTCGATGCCGGCTGGCGCACCGATCGCGGGCCGCATCTCAGCGTCACCGTCGCGCCCGACGGACTGGCGGAAATGCACCACGTCCAAGGGGCGCTGGATCACCAGGCCGAGCTGTCCGGCTACCAGTACCGCTGGAGTGCCAGTGGTGGACGCGAGGGCTACCGCTCCAGCTGGCATGCCACGTTCTCCACCCGCACCCCCTCTCACCTGATCGCCGCGACCGCCGCCGCACTCGCCGACCCCAACCCGGTGCCCCGGTATGAGGCCGAGATGCCCAAGCGCAACCTCTCCGCGGCCCGTGTGACGCCGATGCGCCCACCAGTGCCGACTCCGCTCGACGTCCGTCGCGCAACGGCCGCCCGTGCCCGTTCCGCTGGCCATCGCGCCCTCGGCCGCGCCCCGGCGATGGCGAGGGCCGCCAGCGGGCCAAGCGTCGCACTGCCAACACATGCATCCCGCCGCCGATGACCTCCGACGTGCATCGATACTCCGGGCCGACTCGGGAGCGGTTGGGCCCACCACGCGGGTGGCAGCATCTGCGGCAGCGAGGCACTTTGCCGCCCCATATAGCCCCGTATGAGGTAATTTCAACCCTCGCTACTTATCCAAAGTATTGGGTAAGTCAGTTAGAGTCGCGGTACCTTAACTATGTCGCCAATTGTGAGCGCTGATTAGTTGGCGGACATTCATTCCGCGAGATAAGTCATGCGTTAGTAATTGGAGAAGACTCGCCACGAATATTCGTGGCGAGCCCCGAGGTTGGCTAACCGGCTTGCTCCCAACAGGCCGGTTATGCCAACACCTCGCCAGAGCACGATCACGAGGATCGCCCCTTGGGTGAGCAGCTCCACATACGGTGTTGCTGCTCGGACGGCACGCCGGAGTCTGCGCTCCGCCCCCCGCCACCAGGGGTGTCCGGCTCCTTCTTCATGGTGGGCCCCCATGGGCTGACGCCCTTCACGCTCGCGCGGCACGCTTGCTGCATACCACTCGTATGGGAGGTCGGGGGCAACCCCGGCCGCCCTGTCGAGTGGCAGCAACTCGCCACGCCAGGTGAAGCGTTGGAGCTCCAAGAGCAACTCTATAGGTCGCCATGCAAGCGAGAAGGGAAATTCCCGGAGGTGACTGTCAGGGTTAGCTCCCTATTCCGGCGCCAACCCTGACAACCGCTAGACCGTCCCCTCCATCCCTGCGGGGCGGGGCCTGCGGCCGCTACTCGACCCGGCTGCAGCCGGTCTTGACGTTGAACGACGAACAGAGTCCATCGGCCGACCCGTGCCACGCTCGCCCGTGGCTTCGGCGCCGACCAGCCACGCCAGCTCCTCCACGCTCAGCTCGATCCGTCTGCCGTCGGCCAGGCGGGCCCGGCCCAGGGACGCAGCCTCCGCATCGTCGACCGCCTCGTTGTACGTACGGATCTCTTCGCTCTCCAACCCAACCTCCCTCAGCGATCGGTCGCCCCCGCGGAACAGCCCCTGGGGCGACCGATTCATTCCCCCTTGCGTGGACATCAGCAGCCGGTTCCCCGCCAGTTCGCCCACGGCAGACGCACACCGCCGCACACGACTGGAGACCCCGTCCCAGACCATGTCAACGTACGGACGCCGCGAAAAACAGCAGGTCAATGAAGGGATCACTGCTCGTGATGCTCACCGCTAGCGCCCCGTTCCAAGCTCCCGCCGCGCTTCCGTTCTCCGCCCTCGGCGAGCGTGAGTGGCTGCTCGACTGCCACTGCGCAGGCCCCGTCACCGCCCTCCTCAAGGGCCAGGGGTGGGACGTCGTCTGCGACCTGGCCAGCAACGTCCACTGTTCCAGCCCCGACCGCCGCGTGTACGTGGGATTCCTCCCCGAGGACCCGGCAGCGGCGCGCGGCGAGCTGTGGCACATCAACGTCAAGGGGAAGGACGGTACGACCTCCTGGCACCAGAGCTTCGGTCCGGACACTCCGGCACAGGCCGTTGCCGGATTCCTCGCCGCACTCATCTCCGCCCCCAGCCGCTACTGCGCCTGCATCTGACCAGGAGATCGCCTCGTGTCCCGCCATTCGATCACCGTGAGCGCATATCACGCCGACGGCACCATCTGCCCCGCCGACCATCGGCACACCACCGGCGGTATGCCGCTCATCGAGGGATGTACCGGACGGGAGCGATTCCTCGCGAGGTGCAGCTGCAAGCAGTGGGCCAGCGGTCCCTCGTCCACCAAGTCCTACGCCGCCGAGCTGGGCAGACGCCACCGCGCCGACCAGCTCCCGGCGAAATCCACACCGTCGCCGAAGGGCCCTGCCGTACTGCGCGAGCTCCTGCGGCTCGACGCAGAGGACTGACCAGACCCCTGCGCACCTCACCCGCCCCCTCCCTTTTTACTCTTCCTCCAGGAGGCCGTCTTGTCGCACAAGATCACCGTCCGCCAACTGATCCGCCAGCTCCAGACTGTCGACCCCGACCTGCCTGCCTACCTCGCCATCAACCCCGACTGGCCCCACGCCCACTACATCGGCCGCATCGTCGAAGTCCCCGGCCCGAACGGCGCCGTGTACCTCGCCGAGAACGGCCAGGAGGGCGTGCTGCCTCCCGCGGTGCGCACCGAGCTGCACTGGGCGAACGTGTGACCTGCCGCGCCCCTGCACATCTCTCGGCGGAAGCTACCGGCCCGGACCCGTACGTACCCCTCAGCGATCTGGCCCGTCTTCCCATGTCCGCTTCGGCACGCGGTGCTCTCGTGCGTTCTGTCCCCCCACAACCCGGCACGCCGATCCTCGCCGTGTGGGACACCGCCCCTGAACCCGAACCGATCCGGCCCGGCGCCATCCTGCTGAGCTGGCAGCCCGACCGCGACGGCGGCATGCACGTCACCGCACGCCTCGGGCTGGCCGCGACCACCGTCATCCTCGCCACCTGGCCGAGCCTTCATGGCGACTGGACTCCCATCGTCCACCCAACGCTGTACGAGGTCACCGGTCTCCACGCCGCGCTGACCGTGGCCACCGACGCCCTGCACCTCGCCAACCACCTGGCCTCTTCCTGACGGCCATCCACTCCGACCACAGAGGGCTGCCCCACAGCGGGGCAGCCCTCTCGGCTTATGGGTTCACCGTCCTGAATCGCTGCGTACTGGCTGGCGGCTCCGCCATCTAAGCGAAGGCTCACCCAACTGGTGCGCGGGACCCAGCCAAGTCCCGGGCGTTCATGTTGAGCCTCACTCCGCACGAGGCTCAACGAGGTAGGTACCGGCCAAGACGCCGTCGTACCCTGCGGCCTGGGCTGCGGACTCTAGGCTCGGGTAGTCCTGGCCGATGCCTTCGCCGATCATCGCCAGGTAGTCCGCGCGGGTCAGCTCTCGCTCCACCCACTGGTGCGCGCAGCGGCAGCGGATGCCTACTTCGCTGCGGTCACAGATGACCATCCAGTCGCGTCGGGCGCCGCAGCTCGGGCACATGACGGTGATCCCGGTGATGACGATCTCTTCGGGGTGCGTGGTGGCGCGAAGACCGATTTTCCCGTCGGCAGGCTGCATTTCCTGCTGGAGCCGCAGCAGCGGGTCGTCGCCGGATGCCGTCTCGGGCAGAGCGGTTCTGGGGGCCTGAAGGTTCTTGCTGAGCATCTGCTTCGTCTCCATGTCTCTGTTCAACCAGCCGTAACAGGCGCGGCTGCCCGCGTCCAGCCCTTTGTTGTGCTGGTTAGCGCCTTGTCCCTCGGGACCGGGGAGCGCTGGGGTGAGTCCGGGCGGTGGTCTCGGGCGCCTGCGGTTTCGGTGGCAGGGGCCGCTGCTGAGAGGTTCGCGGGCTCCTGCGTGCGCGGGGTGCGTCGGCAGTGGCGGGCAGATTGCCCAGCCGTCGCAGTCGCCAGACCAAGACGTCGGCGACGCTGTCGGCGGTCTCCAGTTCGCGCCACGCGATGGCTTGCTGGAGCAGGGCGTCGGGGTCGTGTCCGGCCCGCTCGGCCTGGTCCAAGGTGGCGGCCAGTGCATCCCAGCCGGGTTCGCGCAAGACGTGGCCCGCCTGTTGGGGCAGGGTGGCTTCGAGCGTGCCGGCATAGCGCTGTCGTACGGGTTCGGGGAGGCTGCGGCCGTGCTCGCACATAGCGTTCATGGGGGCGGCTGCGGCGAACCGGTAGGCGACACGAAGGTGTTGGGCGGCTTTCTGGGCTGCGGCGGCTTGCTGGGCGTGGCCGCGGGCGGAGTGCCAGCGGGCGGCGGCGATGGTGACGAGGACCAGCGTGGACAGGAGCATCGCGGTGGCACCGCCGTCCTCGCCTTTGCCGAGGGCGTTGCCTGCGCGGATGATGCCGCGGGCGGCAGAGCGGATGGCGCGGTTGTCGGCCCGTTCGGCGCGGATGTGGGAGCGGGTGGCGCGTTCGAAGGCGCGAGCAGCTTCGGCGAGTTCCTTGCGGGTTGAGGCCGGCGAGGTCTGGGCGACTGCGTCGAGCACTTCACCGACGCCGACCAGTTGTGCGGTGGAGTCTGCGTCGTCGTCTGCGCTCAGCGCCGAAGCCGCCGCCTCGACGGCAGGGGCTGCCTCACGCCGAGCGCGAGCCGGACGTGGTGCTCGTTCGCCGGAGCGGTCGATGACGGAGGCGTCACCGTCGGGCAGTCCTGCGTCGAGGCGCTGGCGAATCTTGGGGAGGGAGAGGTCCGGGGCAAGCTTCGAGCCGGAGAACCAGATCGGTTCACCGTCGCGGTTGCGGTCGCCGGGGAGGGCGACCTTGTACCCGAGGGTGTCGCCGGAGGGGGCGAGGCGTTTTTCGACGCGGAGGCCGGCCTCGGCGAGGCGGCGGAAGAACTCCTCCTCGCTCGCGGCTCCGGCCACGGCCTGGCGGACGCGCTCGCGCAGGGTCTCCCGCGGCGTCTCGGTTCGTCCAGCGCGTTCGGCTTTCGAGCGTTCGGCGCTGGTGGGGCGCTGGGCGGCGGTGCCGTCTCCGCCGTTGAGGATCTGCAGGCCGAATTCGACTTCGATCTTGCGGCATTCGGCCTGGGCACGAAGGCCATCCTGGTGGCGGCGGGGGCTTCGCCCGTCTTCGCGCTTGAGCGTGGCAACGATGTGGATGTGGTCGTCGGCGTGGCGTACGGCGATCCAGCGGCACGCCTTGTCGTCGCCTTCCTCGGCGATGCCGGTGGCGTGGACGATGCGGCGGGCGACCTCGGCCCATTCGGCGTCGGTGAGGTGCCGGTCACCAGGGGCGGTGCGGACAGGACAGTGCCAGACGTGCTGGGCCGGGCGGCGGTCCTTGGGGAGGGCGAGGACGGGGAGGTCGAGCCGGTCAGTGAGCTGCTTGAGGGTGGCGGTCGGATTGCGGCCTGGGTCGGGTGCGAGCTCCAGCATCCAGGCGGCGACGAGGTGAGGGTCGGTGTGTTCGTCCCGGCGGCCGGGTCCATAGAGATAGGCGAGGAGTCCGTACGTGCGGCTGCCGGTGGAGATGTCCGGGACCACGGTGTCAGCGCCTCGCCATCTCGATGGCGGCGGCCTCGACCTTGGCGGCGGCGCGCAGGACGCGGGCGACGGCGTCGTCGGCGTATTCGGCCCGGCCGCCGGAGTTGAGGATGCGGGCCACCTGGTTGAGGTTGTTGCCGACGCGGGCGAGCTGGGCACTGGCGGACATCAGCTCCTCGACACGTCCCCGCTGGTCCAACAACCATGCCCTGGGGCCGCCTTGAGCCTGGGCGACCGCGACCGCTGCGTCGGCGAGAAACCCGGCGGTCTTCAGGCCGACGGCTTCGGCGGCGCGCTTGACGATGTCGAGTTCGTCGCGGGTCAGGCGGACGCTGCGGACTTGGTCGCGGTGCACGCTCTGGCGCAGGCGGGGGCGCGTACGCGGCGCGGAACGCTCGGCGTCCTCTCCCTCCGGCTGCGGCCCGCCCTCGGTCGCAGCCCCAGAGCCCGGCTCCCCCCGGTGCCGGGCTTCCCCCGCTCCCCCAGGGGCGGGGGCAACCCGTTCCGAAACTCCTCCGCAGCCCGTGGCAGCGGAGGAGTTTCGGAACGTACAGCTTGCTCGGCCCCGTGCCGGACAGTGGTCCTGCTGCAGTTCAGAGGTGGTGCCCGGCATGTCGGAGGCGGTCACCGGCCCGACTCCGTACCCTGCCGATGGGCTTCGCTCCAGCGCTCGACGGCTGTGTAGACGGGACCCAGTGCTCGCCCGGCGGCGGTCAGCATGTGGTGGGATCCGGATCGGGCCACCAGTCCGTCGCTTTGAAGCCGTTCCAGGCGCCTCAGCGTGTATTGCGGGCCCAGATTTGCCTCCTCGGAGATGTGGATGAGCGGCATCGCCCCATAGGCGTCGAGGACCTGGATTACGGCGGTGGACTGGCGCAGGTGCAGTCGGCGCACGGCGTTCTCGACGCGCTCGGCATCTGCCATCGTGCCGCGCGAGAGGTATGCCTGGGACCATTCAGAAAGGGCCCGGTGCACAGGGAAGAGCGCCCAACCACCCTCGCTGAGCTGGTACCAGACTCCGGTGTGGCCGCCTGCGCGGTTGATCAGGCCAGCAAAATGCATGTCCTCAAGCAGCCCATAGATGCTGCGGACGAACGGCAGCTGCGCGGCGATGTCGCACACGCGCATGGGCACGCGATGCTGGGCGAGAGTCTGGACAACCCAGGTGGAGGACTTCCGCGCTATGACGCGCAGAGCTTCTTCGACGCGCTGTGCATCGATGGAGCAGATCCGGGAGATATCGGGCCGAAAGGCGGTGGACATGGTCGTAGCTCCGTTGTGGTGGCGGGCGGATATACGTGAAGGGATCGGTGTCGGCGGGTCGTCGACGGTCACCGGCCTGGCTCCGTGTCTTGGTGCTGGTCTTCGCGCAGGACTTCCTCGATCCAGTCCATGGCCAGAACTGGGTGATGGAGGGTCCGGGGTGTGCTGACCGGCGTTCGCTGGACAGTCCAGCTGCCGTCGGGCCCGGGTTCGGCCCGGTGGAGGTGTCCGTAGTCGCGAAGCACGGTGATCCAGGCGTCGGCCTCGGCGTGGGTGGCCGGTGTGGTGCGCATCGTGATGCCTCCGCTGTATGGAGAAGTCGATGGTGTGGCGCGCGTGGCAGGTGACCTGGCGATGCGGTTCAGCCAGGTCACCGGCCGTGCGTCGTGCGTTCGGTCAGCCCGTTTTGGTGACCGGCGTCGTGTTGGTCTCGGCGCGAAGCCTGCGCATCAGGACGGTCAGCCGGTCGTTGCCGAGCGGAAGGTTCTGTCCGCGGATGGCATCGGCGACGACCTGGCGGGTGGCCTTCCCCGCCTCGGTGACCGCCCGGCGGGCGATCGGTAGCAGTTCTTCGGTCACCGGATCGGTGGCCGAAGTCTGGTTGTCCTCGTTCTCCGCAGCGGTGACCAGCCCAGTCTCCGGCTGTTCGGCAGGCGGAGCGGCCGGACGGAGACGGGTGACTGGGGCAGGTCTGCTGGCCGACTGTCCGCCCAGGTCAGCGGTTCGGCCATCGTGCTCCGGCTCCGGCTCGGCCACACCGCCCTGTTGTCCGGACGGGTCCTGCGAGGCACCTGCCTCCTGGGTGTTCCGGCCGACGGTGACCGCTGGGCGGTTGGTGTCCGGGGCGGACAGCTCGACCGGGTATCCGGAGGTGACCGGCGCCGGCCGGGGCTCGTCCTGGCCAGCGGGAGTGTCCTGACGGTCGGCGGTGACCCGGCCAGTTCGGACACTGGTGGTGTCCGAATGTCCGGGGACAGCAGGCTCGGCGACTCGCCGGGCGATCAGGATGTACAGGTGGACTGCTCCGGCTAGGGCGAGCGGGGCGAGGGTGGACAGGATGCCGACGGTGACGTCGCCGAGCCGAAGCCCCGCGCCTTGCGGCTGCTGTTGGTTGAGGCGTACAGCGTGCAGAGCATTGGCCCAGATACTCGCGGCCGTCGCGGTGCCGAACAGCATCCAGACGTAGCAGCGGGCCGCGAGCGGGGCGGTGCGCAGGACCAGGAGGCCGCGCACTCCGTAGGCGATGAATCCGTCGATGACCAAGGGGAAGACGTAGGTGAGGAGTCCGCGGATGTGGATGGCGACGGCCATCTGCTGCAGGGCGTCATAGGACAGGGCGCATCCGGCGCCGCCGAGGGCGACGATGGCGGCCCGGTCCCAGCCGGTGATCCGCGCGGGTATCGGCACGATGTGGCTCACGCGGCCGTCCCAAGGTCGTCGCGGGACGTCTTCGTCCTGGGCTGCTTGAGCACCGTGGTCTGGCTCGTGGGCTCCTTCTTGCCCTTGTTCGCCTTCTTCTGCTGGTCGACCGCCCGGTCGCGGATCCGGCGGCGGGTCTTGCGGTACCGCTTCTGAGCGTGCTCCTTGGTGATCTTGAGAATCCGGGCGAGCTGTTCGACCGGCATTCCGGCCTGGTAGGCGGCGAGGACGACGGCGTCGCGCTCGGCATAGGTGAGGTGGATGTCATCGCCGGCCAGGACGGCGTTGACGCGGGCGTAGTTGAGGCGCTTCTGGAAGTTGCGATGCAGAGAGGCTCGTTCCTCTTCGGTCATGCCGCCCCGGATCCCGATGGTGTCGCCGTTTTCGAGTGCGGCGTCCAGGCAGGTGTTGCGGACGGGGCACTGTGCGCACAGAGCCTTGGCGGCGCGGATGCGGTCGATCTCGTCCGGCTCGGGGAAGAAGACGTCCGGATCGACCTCGTGGGGACCCGTGGAGCGGCAGGCGGCTTCGTCGTGCCAGGTCAGGTCGCCGAGGGTGCGCGGCGTCTCGTTCTCGGTGTGATGCATGGGATATCTCCGTTGCCCCCAGAGCGCGTTCGGGCAGGGCAGACGCGTCTTGAGGATTGGTACGTAAGGGAGGCGACCAGTGACGGCGGTCGCGAACAGGCCGTTAGCGGCTGAGTCGGCGAGCAGCCGATGCCGCGGTGGAAGCAGCTGGTGCGGCGAGTTCGGTACGTGTAGGCGGCACAGCAGTGGCAGCGATGCTGCGACGGTTGGCTGCGAGGGCGCGTCTGCGGTCGGGGCCGTCGAGGATGACCTTGTCGGTCATCTCGGTCAGGCGGGAGGCGACGCGGTCGCCGATGTGGGCGCGCAGGTCGGCCATGCCGAGGTTGGTGGTCACCAGGGTCGGGAGCATCTCGTTGTAGCGGCGGTTGATCAGCCGCATCGTGATCTCCTCGGTCCACTCGCTGCTCTTGGCCGCGCCGAGGTCGTCGATGATCAGCAGCGGACAGCGGGCGAGGTCCATCAGCTCCCGCTCGCCGTCGTGGCCGGGGCGGGGCCGCAGGTCCGCGTACAGGTCGGCGGCGGTGATCGCCTTCCAGCGCAGCCGGACGCCGGCGAGGAGCAGGGACCGGACCGCGCCGTATGCCTGGTGGGTCTTGCCGGTGCCGGTGGTGCCGACGATCAGCAGCGAACGGCCCTGGGCGATGCCCGGAGCTCCCTTGGGCCCGGGGCGGCCTGCTTGGGTGACCTCGCGGACCCAGGCGGCGACCGCGGGGTGGTCGGCGACGGCCTCCTGGTAGCGGGCCGGGATACGGGCCTGCGCCGCTTGCAGGGCGGGGATCGGTTCGTCCGGGTCGGTGAGCCGTGCGGCCGGGTCGATGCCCCGGGAGGTGAGGATGTGGGCCAGGCGGCGGGCGATGCCGCCGACGGGCTGGGCGTCGTGGTCGCGCATCACAGCTCCTCGGCGTAGGCGGCGGCAGGGTCGGCGGGATTAGCCCAGGCCCGGTGGCCGGGCAGGTTAGACCGCGATTCCGGCCGCACCAAACCGGCCGACGAGGCGTTCATGGCCTCGTTGACCATGCTGGTCAGCACGCTGGGGTGCTTGGGGTTGGCGGCGAAGCGCTGCAGGCCGCCCCGGATGTGCTCCGGGGCGATGCCCTCGTCCAGGAGCTTCTTGGTGATACGACCGAGGTGGCCGATCACATCGCCCGGCGGGCGTTGGGCGCACGCGGCGACGTACTCGCCGAGGAGGTCCTGCGTCGATGGGCTGGGCGCGGGCGCCGCGCGCCCCGAAGGATTAGTAGATCCAGGATCCAAGATCCTAGATCCAGGCGCCGAACCCTCGGGGAGGATTCGGTGAGCCCTCGGGGAGTCATCGCTTGCAGGCTTCTGACCTGCGGTTTTCTTCGCAGTGGGCTTGGGGGCATCGATGGCGCCGTCGAGCGCCGTCTGCTGGGCGTTCGTGCTCGCGGATTGGTCAGCGGGAGGCGTCGCGGGAGTCTTCGACGGCCGATCGAGGGTGCGGGGAGCCTTCGCCGAAGCTTCGGGGAGTCCTCCGGGAGTGTTCGCCCGGCTTTCGGCGAACACGGCGCAGGTGCCCTTGCAGGCTCCGCAGCGCTGTGTGGCGTGGTGGTCCGGGCAGGCCGGGATGCGGGTCTGCGAAGCCTTGTCGATCTTCTGGTGCTCGAACCAGGTGACGATGTGGAGGTACCGGCGGCCGTCGCATCCGGTGTACCGGCAGATCAGCCCGGCATCGGCCAGCTGCTGCAGGTCTTCCTCCACATGCACTGCGGTGTGCACGGCGCGCAGGGGCCAGAGCAGCCCGGCGATGATGGCCGGGTTGTCGCGGAAACGGCCGTGGTCGTCGGCCTGGGTGAGGAGGCCGAAGAACGTCCGTTCGGCGTGGACGCTCACCTCGGCGAGCGATTCGCTGGTGAAGGCTTCGGGCTTGATGGTGCGAATGCGGGCCATGGTCAGCGGCCCTCGCCCGTTGTGGCGTATACCGCGGCAGCGAGACGGAGGGTGCCGGTGGCCAGGTCGAGGTCGTACGTCTCGTCCCAGGAAACGTCGGGGTGGGCCCGGATCACCCAGCGGGCAACCGTCACGCGCTGGGCTCGGTTGAGGGCTATGAGCTGCCCCTGGGTGTCGTACGCGCGGGTGTAGGGGCTGGGCCAGTTCTGGCCGGGTTGGCGCTGCGAGACGCGGATGGTGCGGGCTCCGGGCACCATGTCCGCAAGGAGGGTGGCCAGGCGGTGCTGGCGGGTGCCGACGGTGGGTTCCACGGCCTCGGCGGGCTGGGCGGCGAGGGCCCTTCCGGTCCGGGACTCGGGCATGCGAGAATTCCTTACTCGTAGGTGGGGTGGGACGGCCGTTCTCGTCGAAAAGGTCAGCCGACTCGCCCCGGTTATGAATCCGCACCCTTCGGGGTGGCGGGGCTGGCGCCCGGAAGCTGCTAACTTCTGGGCGCCTGTTTCATTTCCCGCTGGAAATCATGGGCTTGGCGCTTGGTCTGGCTTCTGGCGTCCTTCCGTTGTGTCGGCTCCGGTTCGGCGGCTTCGCCGAGGGACCAGCAACATATGCGTGGCGCTGCGAACACTCCAGCGGATAGGGGGCGCTGCTCCACTCCGAGGCCAACTCGACATATTCAGCTGGAGATCGAGGCGCGCTCGCACCGAGTAATGAGATCGGGAATTCCGCAGCCCGGCGGCCTGCGAGGCCGCCCGCCCTCCACTGTGCGATGTCGCCTTGGTCGCCGAGCGCTGTCGGTGCCCGCTGCACTGACCGGCTTGTGGCATCAGGCAGGGAGGCACGCGGACTCTCCTTCGGGCGGCGGGGGCAGGTCGGCGACGAGGTGTACGGATCACCCCTCGTTCGCTAAGCTGAAGCTATCCCAGTCTGAGAAACGGGTCAATGGGCTGGGATTTCTTCAGTGACAGCAACCGTGATCGGACTGGAGCCGCATGCCACCTCGGCTATTCGATGGACGTCGCGTATACGACGCACGGCGCGCCGCGCACCTCACCCAGAGTGGGGTGGCGGAGGCGTTGGGCGTTGCGCCTTCGTCGATCGGCAGCTGGGAGACCGGCCAGTGGCCGCCGGACGCGGAGAAGCTGCCGGCCCTTGCTGCCGTGCTCGGCCGGGATCTGGACGAGCTGTTCCCGCGCCCGGGGCTGCCGGACCTGGCGGATCTGCGCTGTGATGCGGGGATCTACCGGCAGCAGGTGCCGGAGCTGATCGGGACGAAGAGCGCGGGCCCCGTGGCGAACGCCGAGAACGGTAAGAGGCCGCTCAGCGAGAAGTTCGTCAAGCCTCTGGCCGATGGCTACGGGGTGAGCGTGGAGGTGCTGCTGGCGGCACAGGAGAGATCGTTCGGGCGCGAGGCGCCGCCTGTCGCCACGGAGGTCCCCCGGTCCCTGGCCGAGAAGATCAGCTATCTACTCGCTCACTCCTATACCGGCTCCCGGACGCCCCCCTCGGACCAGGAGATCGCCGAGCAGATCAACGAGCACGCGGGCGCGGCCATCGCAACCGAGGCCCAGGTCCGCGCGCTGCGCACCGGTGCCGAGACCGAGGCGGCCCCCGCCTTGCGCGACGGGCTGGCCGCGGTGTTCGGCGTCTCGCCCATGTACTTCCAGCCCCATGAGGCCACCGCGCGGCAGGTCATCGAGGGCCTGCGCCTGTTGGGCTCGGGCAACGTCGGCAAGGTGGCGGCGCGCGGGCTGGGAGCCGAAGGGCTCAGCGCTGACGTGCTCGCCTTCATCAACGACGTCGCCGCCGAGCTGCAACAACGAGAACTGCCTGGGGCCGACCGCCCCGGCGACGGCCCCAGCCAGTAGTCCTCTATATCTGTGCGGCCGCATGCCGGCGCCTATGCCTGGCCGGGCTGGTAGTGCCGGACGCCCCGTACGAACACGGCCCGCACGTTCTCCAGTGCTGTGAGGTCGGTGAGGGGGTCCCCGTCCACGATGAGCAGGTCGGCGCTGTAGCCGGGGTCGATCCGCCCGGTCTGGTCGGCGATGCCCAGCGCGTGCGCGGCCTGGGTCGTGGCCATCTCCAGAACGCGGTCGTTCGGCACCCCTAGGTGCTCGTAGAACCCAAGCGCGGAGATCAGCCCGTCGTGTCCGGCGCGCTGCACCCCCGCATCCGTACCCGCGATCAGGCGCACACCCGCTTCGGCCATCTGCCGGACGGCGCCGAACATGGCCTCGGTGCGCTCCGGCCCGAAGAAGCGGGGCAGCATCTTCCAGTGCGGGCTGACCGTCGGGCACACGTAGATGCCCTTCTCGACGATCTTGGCGAGGACGTCGTCGCGTACCTCGATGCCGTCGGCGGTCATCCAGGTGCAGTGCTCGATGGTGTCGACCCCAGCCTCGACAGCCGCGGCGATGCCGTCGACACCGTGCGCGTGGGCGGCGACCGGCAGCCCGGCAGCGCGGGCCTCTTCGACGAGCGCGCCGAGTTCCTCAGGTGTGAACTGGGTCTCGTGACTTGCGGCGCCGCCCTTGGTCAGCCCGCCGCCGGTCTCCATCACCTTGATGACCTGCGCCCCGGCCTTGGCGTTGCGCTGGACCAGGTCGCGGATCTCCTGCATACCGGAGACCTCGCCGCCCAAGAACCAGCAGTGGCCGCTGGGAGGGGTGACGGGGATGCCGGCGGAGATGATGCGCGGCCCCGGCGCAGTCCCCTGCGCGATCTCCTCACTCAGCCGCAGCGCCAGGTGGCCGCGGTCGCCCAGGTCTCGGGCGGTGGTCACGCCGATGCGCACCAGCTGCTCGGCGCGCAGACGCATGTCCTCCAGCAGCGCTTCGTCGTCTTGCCCCTGCAGCGTGGCCACGGGATCGGGGCCGCCGTCGAAGGCGAGGTGCACGTGCGCGTCGATCAGTCCAGGCATCAGCGTGCCGGCCGGGTAGTACAGGCGCGGCCCGCCTGCCGGGGCCAGGGCCTCGACCTCCTCGCGGGGCCCGACGGCCGCGATGGCACCATCCTTGATCAGGACCGCCCCGTCGGTCACGTACTGGCCCCTCGCCCCGGTCAGGACTCGTCCGGCGCAGATCAACATGCGTAACTCCCTGGTTCACGGTGGTTCGCGGCCGTCACAGCCGACTCGATTCGAAGGGCGGGGGCGCGGAGGACATCGGCCAGCGCCACCAGCTGCTCAACATCGGCGTCCCGGCCCTGCTGGGCGGGGATCGCCACGGGAACCGCGGCCACCGGTTCCACTGTGCCTGATGCGCCCGGGGCCCCTTCGGCGAGGACCTCGCGCAGGCGCTGGGCCAGTACCTCGGGCGGGGCGCTGTCCAGGATGGCACCGGGGGCGCTCTGTGCGGGCAGGGCCAGCAGATACGGGCTGACCCGCACCAACCCGTCACGGCACTCCACCACACGACGGTGGTAGCGGCGGTGCACGCTCCGGGCACGCCACCGATCCCGCCACGACCGAGCCGTGGGGCGCAGCACGGTGTCCGGATACGCCTCGGCCAGCAGTTGCCACAGGGGCTGAAGCCGGCGGTGGAGGCGCCGGTGCCGGAACCAGATCCGCAGGACGGTCAGCCGGGCGCGGGCAACGGGGTAGCTGACCCCGACGACGAAAAGCATGATCGAGACCACCAGCAGCAGGGCGACGGCGGCGTTCACGGCCGGTGGGACCGTGCCGCCCGTGCTCCGGATGACCACGAAGACGGCGCGCACCGCGCAGGCGCCCGCCATCGCCGCCATGCCCACGGCGGCCATCCACAGGCCGGTGGAATGCGGCCGGGGCGACAGGCGCGCGTACCGGCGCGTCCACCAGAAGGCCGCGCTCAGCGCATACATCAGGTACAGGCCCGCCAGCAGGTAGAAGCCGGCCACCTGGGGGATGGTCATGTCGGCGGTGGAGAAGCTCCCGACGAGCCGGTGGTGGGAGTCGCTCTCGACGATGGCCACCAGCGCGGCGATCACCACCAGCAGGCCGACTCCCTCCCGGCGAGCGCGCCGCCGTCCGCCCTGCTCATCGGCGGCCGAATACAGGTAGAAGCACATCAGGAAGAAGACCGTCGCCAGCAGCAGCACGTTCTGCAGCAGCTTGGCCGCCCCGTGGCCGGCGACCGCGTCCACTCCGGAGGAGCCGCCCGGCCGAGCCAGGGGGTGCGACGCGGCGGCACACACCAGGCACAGCGTCACCGAACGCAGCGGGGCGTTGCGGGGGTCCCGGACCATCTGGCGGATCTTCCACACGATGGCCGTCGCGAGGGCGGCGAAGAACACGGTGCTCACCATCACAGCCACCCCCGCCGGTCCCCGAGGGCCGCGTTGACCCGGCGTACAGCAGGGTCCTGGGCGACAGCCGGAGTAATGCGGTCCAGCACGGAGGACCACTCCAGGACGATGGTGGCGGTCAGCTCGACCTCGCATTCCTCCTCGGAATCGTAGGCGCAGCGCTGCCGCACGCGGCGGACACCGCCGCAGGTGAGGCTGGGGAGCATTGCGGCCCACCAACCCTCCGCCGGATCCTCCTGGTCCCCAGCGTTGTTGTCGTCGTTGGCCAGGATGTGCCCGATCTCATGCAGGATGATGTGGTCCTGGTGCAGCCGCGTGGTGTGCTGCTGGTACACGATCAGGTCCGCGGCGGGGGTCTCGACCCACAGGCCCAGCGGCCCGGGCATGGGCAGAGGGTACGGGCGCAGTTCGATATGCCGACCCCGCTCTTCGGAGAGCGCACGGCACAACGCCATCACGTTCAGCGGCGGCTGGATGTCCAGCGCACGCAGCTGGCGCCGAAGCCGCCGTTGCAGATCCCGCTCGCCGCCGCGGCTGAAGCGGGGCATACGAAACGGGCTCAGTCTCCGGCGCCTGTCCTCTGCGGCACCACGCTGGCGGGGAACCATCGGCAGGAGCGACATCGCCTGGGCGAGCGGGTCGCGGTTTCGCCACCACATAGGTCTTCCTCTTGCTTATGACCCGTCCGTGCCACCAAGCGCCGGAACGGGCTGGGCCAGTCGTCTCCGCCTCCACCGGGAGGAGGGCGCCGACGGCATCGATCTTGCGCAGAATTCTGCGCGAACGCGGTCAACGTACACTGCGAGAAGCGGCGGCGGTCAATCTCCAGATCGGGGTAAATCGGGCGGCCGCGCAGGAAAGTGCGTCGAATCACGTTGAGTGCGAGCTTGGAGAGAATGCAGATGGGTGGCGGGGTAGAGGCGGAGGAGCGGGCGCTCGTCCTCGCGGAGAAGCTCAATCACCTCTTCGGTACGGTCCTGCATCCCGAGGGGCGTCCGTACAAGAACGAAGAGGTCGCCCGGCTGATAGCCGAGTCCGGCAAGGGCAAAGTGTCGGTCCGGACCATCCAGAAGATGCGGGCGGCCGTGTCCGAGGATCATGGGATGGGGAAGATCCAGGCCCTGGCCTCCTTCTTCGGGGTGCCGACGGCCTACTTCTTCGACGACCGCGCCGAAGCGGACGTCCCCGCCGAGGCGGCCCTCCGCGCAGCCATGCGGAACGCCGGGATCAGGCAGGTCGCGCTGCGCGCGGATGGCCTCTCGCCCGAAGGTATGGAGCTCGTGCGCGACGTGATCGAGCGTGTGAGGAAGTCCGAAGGGCTATCCGACAGCTGACCGGGGGCTCGCCCGGTTGATCACGTTCCGCTCGAATGATCCTTTTGGACCGTGGTGGGCCGATGCTTACCCTTGATGAGAACTGGAGTCGATGATTCCGGTTGGGGTGGGGATCCGTTTCACAGCTCGGCATCCGACAGGACGACCATGCACGACACCCAGCTGCGGAAGGCATGCGAACAGCGCCTGCGGCAACTCGACCTTCCTCAGCGCTTCGACGCCGAGCAGCTGTGCGAAGCGGTTGCCCAGTTGCGTGACCGGCCGATCAAGTTGGAGCCGTTGCCCGCACACCGCGGGGGAAACGTCCCCTGCGGAATCTGGGTCGCCACGGACGACGCCGACTGGCTCTTCTACGAAGCCGGGACATCGGCTCATCACCAGATGCACATCGTCGCCCACGAGATCAGTCACATCCTGTGGGACCACCCGGGCACCCTGTCGCTGAGCGACAACGCCCACCTTGTCGGTGACGCCGTCCAGCCCGGCGACATCCGCAGGATGTCCGGGCGCACCAGCTACACCACCGAGCATGAGCGCGAGGCCGAGATGCTGGCCTCCTTCATCGTCCAGCGCGCCCATCAAGGGCTACACAAGCCTCTCGGTCACCCGACACGACCGGTCGATCGCTGGGAGACGCTTCTCGCCGGCCCCGCGACATGGTGACCGCGTTCTTCCTCACCGGCGCCTCGGCAGCTTGCCTGGCAGCGCTGTACTGGGGATTGACGGGACGCCACCAGCGTCCCGACGGCGCGGCCCAACTCAGCGGGGTCATGGCCGCCTTCGCCGCAGCCTTCCTCGCCTTCACACCGCAGGTCCAGAAGTGGGAGAACAGCCTCCGCCCCGACCTGGCCCTCCTGACCAGCAACGTCACCGTTCTCGCTGTCGCGGTCAGCCTGCGCCTCCTCCTGCTCCGCCTCAACCGCCCACCGGCACAGGCCCGACGCCGAATCCGGATCCACCTGGCCACGGCTGTCGCGGTCACCACCACCGTGATCGTGCTGTACCTGGCGACCTCGGCGAGATCGAGGGGCCCCGCCGCCCCGGTGCTGGACTACATGCACCCGACGCTCGGCCTGTTCACCCTGCTCTGCACGTTCTACCTGGCCGTCGCGACGGCGGAATTCCTGCGCCAGACCTGGCGGCGGGCCCGCTCGTCGCGGTCCCGCTACTTGCGCCTCGGCCTGCTCACCGCCGCGGCAGGGCTCGCCATCAGCCTGCTGTACAGCGCGTTCAAGATCACCATGGTGCTGTCCGTTCGGTTCTGCTGGGACCTCGTACCGGCGCCCGTCACCACGTGCGCCTCTGTGTCCTCCCCGACCTCATGCTTGTTCACCATTACGGTCCCAGGCACCGCCACCCTGCTCGTCGTCCTCGGCCTCACCGTGCCAGCGGCCACCTGGCCCCTGCACCAGATGCGCTGGCGCATCTGGGAGAAGGTGTGCTTCGCCGAACTCGAACCGCTCTGGTCCGAGCTGATCTCGCTCAACCCGCAGGTCGCGCTACCCGGGACCACGGGCCATGACTCGCCCGACTACCTCCTCCACCGTCGCGTCATCGAGATCTCCGACGGCATCCTGGCCCTGCGCCCGTATCACTCCCGGGCCGTCCAGAAAGCGGCGGAACAGGCACTGCGAGCCGCTGGTAAGCGCCTCGACTCCCCGAACTCCGAAGCGATCGTAGAGGCCGCGATCCTCGCCGCCGCGGTACAGGCCAAGAGGAGCGACTGGCAGCCCACGCCTCGCCAAGCACACCGCGAGCACGAACCGAAACCCTTTACCGACCTCCGCGACGAAACACGCAGGCTCCGGCGCCTCGCGCGCGCGTATGCCCACTACGAGGCGAGCCCCGCACTGCAACAGGTCGGGCCGGCTGCGGCCAGGCCGGAAGCCGCCTGATGCGCCACCGCGAGGCGGATGCCAATATCAACCACCCCACCGATCGGACCCTCACCGTAACGCTGAGCGTCCGGATAGCCGACTCGATGGATCAGCCCTTCACCTGGGTTACACCCCTCGCCGCTGGACTGGCCTTCCTGGAGCCGGCGAAGCGGATCTCCGTCGACACCTGCGTAGAGCTTCGCACCGCCATCGCGGACCTGGGGACCGCCGTACTCCTGCGGCTCTCACCGCAGGAGTATCCGCAGTTCCGCGTGCTGGCGCACGACACACGAGACGACGCCCTGGTCGGCACGGGCCACTGGATCGCGCAGGGCACCATCTTCCTCACCGCCGACCGGCCCCGCACGCGGTGCTCCCGGATCGGACAGCCAGGCCATGAATGCAACGCCTGGTGACACGAGCGCAAGGGTGCTGGCGTCTCCGGCATAGCGGATGGTCCTGTGGAGGCAGCCGAGACGCTGTGCACTCTGCGCAACACTGCGGCATGGCCAATGAGGTGCCGCCGAAGCGGCGGGCGTGGGATCGTGGCCTCATGGATCAGCTGAGGACGTGGACCCGAGACTTGGCGAGGGCACGCGAGTCGGGGCAGTGGGTGCCGTCCTCGCTGGAACAGCTTGTCGCGCAGATCCTGTCCGCGGGGGTCACCGTGGACGGCGCACTGACACGTGAAGCCATCACCTCCGTCCTGCGCGAGGCAGGGCCACGATCGAGGATCGACGACTGCCGCCTATATCCGGTGCTCACTCGGGCCGCCGTGCTGCTGGACGCCCCCTCGTTGGCCGGCACCGATGCAGGCCGAGACGCGCTGGCGGAGGTGGTCACGCTGCTCGACGCCGTTGCCAGCCACCAGATCCTCGGAGACAGCCGTGTCGGATGAGCGTGAGGGCGAGCACTGGCGGGTCGCAGTCGACGGCACGATGCGCATCTTCCATCACGATGTGCCTCCGCCACCTCGCCCCCGCTATGACGAGTCGAGCATCAGTTGGCCGGTGCCGTACGAGCCGCGTGAAGAGGTGATCCGCTGCCCGGAGTGCGAGGCCGAACGGGACTTCGTCGTCACGGGCTGCGTCGGTGGCCCGCCGCAGCTCAAGTGCCCGGTCGGCCACGAGTGGCAGCTCGACGACCCGGATGTGGCTCGTGAGCTCTTCCGCCACATCGTCAAGCAGGCGTCGCGGCCGGAGTCGACGGAGCCAAGTCACGCCCCGTTGGACAGGCCGTAGCTGCTCGCTACCTCGCCTACTCGGTTGAGGAGGGCTCGGGGGCGACATACCAAGTCAGGTCGTCGTCAAGGAGGTCCATCTGCGCGCAGCAGTCGGAGACAGTGATCTCGTCGTCTTCGGTATGGCGTCCAGCGACGTGACGATGCCAGTCCCGCCGGTCCTCTATGTGGTAGCTGAGGATGTCGGTAGCGGCCTGGCACCAACGGTCCCACTCGGCACCGTCGGCCTCTTCGAGACGCTCTACATCGGTCACCCGTAGGTGAGAGGCGTAGTCGCGGCGATGGGACGGCGGCCGAATGCCTCGCAGGACTCCAGCACACTCAGGGCGGAGCGTGGCCTCCACGTCCGAGAGCGGCACTCGGCCGATGTTGGTCGTGTCGGCCTGGTAGGCGGCTTCGAGCATGGCGAGGGCGAGGACCACGATGCTCATGTGCGCGTCCACGGCGCTGCCTCCAGCACGTGGGTACAGCCGTTCGTACAGGCTTCCGCAGGCGGGCAGCGCATGGATCGTCAGCTTCCGGGCGAACCTGAGGCACTCGGTGAAGGCCGGCCACCCTGCCACAGCTGCGGCACTGGCCATCCACCAATCCCGCTTCCTGAACTCGCCTTTGTCCAGCGCCTCGGGTATCGCGGGTTCGTGGTAGAGAGTCTGATCCTCGTCCAACCGCGGCACCAGCGACTCGTAGACCTTGACACCTGGGCACCAGACCGGCGCCCCCATCGCGGCCATGTGATCCATCTGGCGCACCGTTGAGGCCACGATGTACGAGTCCGTCCATGCATGGCCCGAGGAGCACTCGATATGCGCGTCTCGCCCCTGCGCTACGAGGGTCAGCATCTCCCACTGCCCGCACGTTGGGCAGCTCAGCGGCTGCTCCAGCTCGGCGCGCAATCCTGGGGTGAACCGTCGGACCAGGACTTCGGTCATCATCAGCCTTACTGCTCCCGCCATGCTCATGGGCCACCTCGATCGTCGCATGCTGCTGACATATGCCATCACAATGATGGCCAAGGGGAGTTGCCACTCCCTCCGAGGCATGATGTGTCTCCTTGCCAGCGGCGACCGGGCGCCCAAGCTGAATGGGGTCGCGGCGGCCGGTCGCGTACGTGGACATGTAGCGCAGGAACGCAGTCGACAGCATGGTCACGTGAGCACCGCCAGCGCCTGGCCCGCGGACCGCCTCCGAGCGGTGAGCTCACCACGGGCGAGCAGTTCGGATAGGACGGGCTCTCGTCATGGCCTGTCCCACTTGCGCGGCCTGATCGCTGCAAGCGCGGCTTCGATGTCTTCGAGTTCGTCGAGGAGGCGACGGATGGTGACCTGTCGCTCGCTCCAGTACCGCCGCAGGTCGGCCTCCGCCGGGGCGAGCAGCCCATGTTCGGCGGTGGTGGCCCCGTACAGGCTGAACAGCAGATACAGCAGAGCAACGCGGGCGCAGGCCCGTACGTCGGCATAGGGCAGTCGGGGGTTCTCTACCAGGTAGGCCCCTACCAGGCGGATAGCTCTTTGCCGCCAGGACGGGCTGTTCGCCACGGTGCGCGGGTCGAACGCTGCGCGCCCCAACTCCCATGCAAGCAGGCAGGTCTCTCCCTGGAAGTCCAGGACAGCAGTGATCACGTCCTCCTGAGCCAGGAGGTTCGTGCGCGTGAAGTCGGCGTGCCCAGCCTGGACCACGAGTTGTTCGGGCAAGCCGCTGCGGAGACGAGGCACATGGGTTTGCAGGTCGTCTCGGCGCTGCTCAAGCTCCCCACGAAGTTGGTTAAGCCGCGGATCACGTTGTTCGGTCGCGCGGGCCAGGACGACCTCGGTCGCCGCGAGCGCGGTGTCGAGGGGCGCTCTCCGCCATCTGGTTTGGCGGATACGCCCCGGCGGCGGATACGACGCCAGGGCTAAGTGCGTGCGGCCGAGCACCAGACCGATGCACTGGGCGCGCGGCACGGTCATCGGCTCGGTCGCGACACGGCCGGGCATTTCATCGGTCACCACCCAGGCGGTGCCGTCGACGAGTGTGAGGAGCTCGCCGTCCCGGTTGGGCCAGACTCTTGGGGTGGGCACGTGGGCGGCGCGACAGAACTCCGACATGGCCCACGCGGTCTTGGCTTGCCGCACGTCGGCGGACGTGCGGTACTGCTTGACGAAGATCCGGCGAGAGTCGGACAGAGTGACGCGCCGGTTGATGGTCTCCGTGCCAATCGGCACAAGCTCAGCGGAGTCCACGTCGACGCCGTACCGGTCGGACAGGACCTTGGCGAGGATCACGTCGCCGCGCACGGTCTCTTCCTGCATGTGCGTCACCACCCGACAGTACGGCGGGTGTACTCGGACTTGCCCGGGACAGCGGTGATGAGCCGCGTCCGCGTTTCGGCCTCCGATGCAGCCAGCGTCGAGGTGCGGTCTGGGCCAAGGGCGGCGGTCCAGTGGTCGTACGCGTCGACTTCACGACCGTGCAGCCTGTCGCCGGCATTCTGCTTGGCGAACCGCCGTGTTCCATCCAGTCCTTTGATCTTCCACACCGATGAACGGAGCGAGTCGCGCCGGGGGTGCTCAGCGACGACGGTGTAGGTGTCGGTCACCACGGACAGCAGTCTGCAGTGAGCGGTGGGAAGGGGCTTCACGGTGGTGCACCTTTCTGTCAGCAACACTCGACACTCTGGGTGATTACAAAAATGCCGTGGGTTAGGTAGGGGTGATCGAGGAATCGCTGGGGCAGCGAGAGCGCAACGTCGTCGCTGCCCCAGCCATCCGCCACCACAGGAGGCCGTCAACGGGTCAGCTAGCGCGTCGCTCCCTGCGAGACGGACAGAGGTGGAGTGCTGTTCTTCGGATGGCTCGGGTTGAGGAACCACCTTCTGGCGGAGGCAAGCCACCACGTACCGGAGAAGGCGAGCACCACACCGACCGCGAGGGGCGCGTAATTGAATGTCTCGATGGTCACCGGGGCGGCCTGCGGCAGCATGAACAGCACGGTGATCACTACGGCCCAGGTCACCGCGAGCACGCCCACGGGCTTGGACCAGCGGCCCAGGTGCCACGGGCCTCGCTGGAAGGAATCCCCCTGACGCAGCCGCAGCAGCGTCGGGATGACGTAGGCAATGTAGAGACCGATCGTCGCGATAGAGGTGACGGCCGCGTACGCAGTGCTGTTGAACAGGTAGGGCAGGCCGAGCACGAAGGCGCCGCCGGCGGCGAGCCAGACCGCGTTAGTCGGGGTACGCGTTCCTGGGTGCAGTTTGTGCCACACCTTGGAGAAGGGCAGGGCACCGTCGCGAGAGAAGGCGTAGATCATCCGGGAGTTGGCCGTCACCGATGCCATGCCGCAGAACAGCTGGGCGCCGATCACGATGAGCAACATCATCTTGCCGGTGCTCTCGCCAAGGGCGTCCATGAAGATCTGCGCCGGCGGCACACCGGTCCCTGACTCAAGGGCACCGGTGTAGGACTGGATGGCGAAGGTCAGGCCGAACAGCAGCACAAAACCGGCCGCCCAGGAGACGAGAATGGAGCGGACGATCCCCTTCGGCCCCTCTACCGAGGCGTTCTTCGTCTCCTCCGTCATGTGGGCGGAGGCGTCGTACCCGGTGAAGGTGTACTGGGCCATCAACAGGCCGATCAAGCCGACGTAGACGGCAGATCCCCAGCCGGTGTTGTTGACGAACTCGGTGAACACGAACTTCGGGGTCTGGTGGTGATCGGGGACGAGCAGGAGCGCGCCGACGATCACTACCACGCCGATCAGGTGCCACCAGACGCTGACAGTGTTGAAGAAGCCCACGATGCGTACGCGCAAGGTGTTCACGAGGGCGTGCAGCACCAGGATGATGCCGAAGAGCGTGATGGTGTGCCCGGGGGTGGCGGCGTAGCCGAACTGAAGGTTCAGGTAGGCGTTCAAGAATGAGGCAGCGCCGAAGTCGATGCCCGCGGTGACGGCGACCTGGCCGAGGGTGTTGAACCAGCCGGTGAACCATGCCCAGGCGGGCGCCGACCTGCGGGGAGCCAGCTTGTGGGCCCAGAAGTACAAGCCGGCGCTCGTCGGGTAGCTGGAGCAGACCTCCGCCATGGCCAGCCCGACGAACAAGGTCATCAGACCCACGATGGCCCAGCCCCACATGATCAGGGCAGGGCCGCCGGTGTTCATACCGAAGCCGTACATGGTCAGGCAGCCGGAGAGGATGCTGATGATGGTGAACGAGACGGCGAAGTTCTGGCGCCCGGACATGGAACGGTCCAGGGTCTGAGTGATGCCGAGTTCGGCGAGGCGCTCTTCTTCCGAAGGGGTAACGCTTGGTATGTCCAAGGGCATTCGGCTGATTCCTTCATCTTCGTCGGAGCTCACTGATGGGCCGGAAACGGCGGCTGGCTCTGTGGTGACGGTGCGGGCTACGGCGCGGAAGCCTTGACAGCCCAGGCACGATGGCGGTTGAAGAGCGTTCGGGCGTCTCCGCAGTAGCTCCACGGCACGTCGGTGGCGTACGGGCCGATGGCGTCGAAGACTTCGCCGGCTTCGCGGTGCCGGTTCGCGAATGACAGGGCGTGGGCGAGGTAGTTGGCGTCCTCGTGGAATGCGGCGTGCGGCCTGTTCGGGGCTCGATAGGACCACCAGTTGTCCCACGCCTGCCAGGTCGACGGATTGTCCGTCCAGGGATGAACGGTCAGTCCGTAGCGGTGCCCCTCCACCTGCATACGCTGCCGGTGCGACTCGGCGAGGGCGACCAGGGGCAGGACATGCACCGGCAGGCCGCGCGGGGCGTGAGTGCACCGTTCCTGCACCCAGTGGAACATCTCCCCTCCTGTGCCGTGCCAGGAGGGGAACATGTAGGTGAGGAGCTCGTGGTGCGCCTCGCGATTCCACGGATCGCACTGCTTGACCTGCTCCCACAGCTGCCGCACCGTCGCACGCCACTGACGATCTCGGGGAGGCGAGTGGAAGCGCGTTAGTGCGAGCATGACAACGTGCGGTGACGGATCGCACGGCATCGCGTCCGCGGCGGCATCACAGGCAACCCAGGCATGCTCCATCGCCTCACTGCGCCCCCGTGCACGACCGCCGGCCATCGACCGCAGGGCCAGGACATGGGCCAGGAGGGCGAGAGCATGCGGAGAGTGCGGCTCGGCCTGCGCCCACGTGTCAGCAAACGTCAGCCGTGCTCCGACACGGGCGAGGATCTGAAGGCGGAAGATGCGCCGGTCCCAGTCTGCTCCCGTTGCAGCCAGCAGTTCCCGCGCGCCTTCCCAGCGGCCCATCGCCGCGTCCTCGACCACCACCCGTAGCTGGGCGTCGTCGCGGGCCGGATGCCGGTCCAGAGCCGGTTCACGACCACCCACGGCGCCCTCGCTCGTACAAGTACAGCCGCTGAAGTCCCGCGCAGTGGACGACTCCCCGCACGGCCAGGTCGTCCTGCTCACTCGTCTTGGTCAGCACGAGGGGCATGGACACCAGGGCCGCGGCGGTGGTGGCCGAACCCACAGCCAGGCTCAGAGGCACAGTTGGTATCGGCGTCATCAAGGTCCTCGGGTCACATCAGGAGGTGGAAGACCGCCGGGGCCCGGGGGCAAAGGGAGGGGAGCCAGAACCTCGCCAGCGCCCCGACGGTCGGTCTAAAGTCGATCTTCTTGATCAGCTGGACCGCGCCCTGCACGCCGTCCCTGGTGCTCGGCGCTGCGGAGCTCCCGGCAGGAAGACGTCGAACAGGACGCACACGATGGCGTGGCCTACGTTCAGGCCGGCCTTCTTCACGGTCCACAACGCGGGAGGGACCGCCACGCTGCTTCCCGCGGGCGATCCAGCGCCAGGGACTGTGCCATCCGTACGTATCGGGCCGAGGACACCTTGGACTCCGGTGGACAGGTTCAGGGTCAACTGGTGATCCACAGCACGTGGGGCCAGGAATACGCCCGAATGATCCGCTCTCAGGCGGTTCGTCGACGCCGTGCGCTGCGGGGGTCCCAGAGTGATGGGAAAACGCCCGGTGCACACATTTCCCAGGTGATATCACTGGAGTGATTTCACTTTTCTCAGGGGTAGTTGAGACCCCAAGAACTTGTTCAACGGGGAGGCATAGGTGCTAGCGCAGTCGCCGCGGCGCTGCGAACAGTGCGGCTGCCAACTGAGCCAGTACAACTCTGGAACGCTGTGCTCGGCCTGCCTTCGCTCTCACAATCTGAACCGACACGCCCCCGCCGTTGCAGAACGCGTGTGGCGCAGCCCAGAGGTCCAGCAAGCCCTAGCGTCGTGGGACTTCGGCAGGGCGGCACGCCTGATCCGCCAGCAGGGGGCGCTGCGTCAAGATGACATTTCTCAGATGACCGGCCTGAGCCAGGCGTTCCTGTCCATGCTTGAGTCAGGACGCCGTCGCCTCACCAACATCGACAAGATCGGCGAGTTCCTCACCGGTCTCGGCGTTCCCCCCGAACTGGCTCCGCTCCCTCTTCCGCAGCGCATCCATCCGCCCCGGAACCTGTACTCCGGGGACCTCGATCCGGCCTTGCCGTGGACGGCGAGCCGTATGGTGGCGGCACTCGGCACCGCGGTTGGAGGGAGCGCGATGGACCGCCGACGGTTCCTTGCGGTGAGCGGCCTGGCGCTCACCGCGTTCGTACATCACTGGAGCACTGCCGAAGCCGAACCGCTGGTTCGGGCCGCGGAGGGCAGTCGGCTCACGCACAAGCTCCTCGACAGCCTGCAGGAGACCACAGACAACCTGCGGATCACGGACGCGAGCGCCGGCAGCGGCACTCTGGCCGACCTCAGCGACGCTCATTTGGCGTTCCTCAAGCGACTCGTCGAGCAGGCGTCGTACAACGAGGACACCGGTCGGCGGCTCGCCGCGATCACCGCGGACACCGCCATCCAGACAGGATGGTTCGCTTTCGACGCCGGGCACAGGGACCGCGCCCCCGCTTACCTTCTCGCCGCGCTCCGCGCGGCGAAAGCCTCCGGCGACGCACGGCTCGGAGCCGGGGCTCTCTCCTACTTGGCAATCCACGGCTACTCCACAGGTGAGCCGCGAAATGCCGTAACCGCGGCGCAGGCGTCGCGCGAGAAGATCAAGCACCTCGGTGCCCCCGCCTTGGAGGCGATGCTGCTCACCCGGCAGGCCCGCGGACACGCAAAGCTCGGCGAACGCCAGGCAGTGCTCACCGCGCTCGGGCAAGCCGCCGAGCTGTGCGCTCAGGGGCGCTCTGAACGCGATCCGCACTGGCTGTACTGGATCAACGAGGGTGAGATTCACGGCCAAGCTGGCAGCTGCTACCTCGACCTGGACGAGCCGCAGCGGGCGGTCACCAGCTTCACCCAGGCGCACGACTCCCTCAACCCCGCGGACCAGCGCACGCGAGCACTGTTCCTGTCCAGGGCCGCATCTGCTCACCTTCGGCAGGGGGACGTCGAAGCAGGGTGCGACACCGCACACAGGGCGCTCGAACTCGCCGAGCGTCTTCAGTCGGCCCGGCTCAACGAGCACGTCGAGACGATGCTCGGCGACCTACAAGCGGTGGGGGACACCACATACGCTCAAGAGCTACTGGACCGTGCCGCCGCCGTGACAGGAGCAAGGCATTGAACGTGACCGAGGACCAGCAGACCCTCGTCCTCTGGGACATCGACCGCACGCTGCTCTACGTCGGCGACATCGACCGTCAGGTGTACCGCGAGGCCTTCGCTGAAGTCGTCGGCCGCCCAGCCGAGCGCCTGCCAGCGCGGGGCACCGGCGTCACCATGCCCCTCGCGATCCGCACCCTGCTCCTGGAGAATGGCGTGCCGGAGACGGCAGTCCCGGAGCTGTTGCCGAGAATGGTGGAGCTCCTGCCCAAGCGGCTCGCAGCTCACACTGAAGACCTCCGCCAGCAAGGGGTCCTTATGCCCGGAGCCGTCGCCGCACTCCAAGCCGTACACGATCACGAAGGCTGGATTCCGACAGCTGTCACCGGCAACCTCAAGCCGAACGCGCTGCTGAAGCTCGCGGCCTTCAACCTGGACGGATACCTCGACACCGAGATCGGCGGGTTCGCCTCTGACGACGACCACCGGCCCGCGCTCGTCGGCGTCGCACAGAAGCGCGCGCAGACCAAGCACGGCACGGTCTTCACACGCACCAACAGCGTGATCATTGGGGATTCGCTTGAGGACGTCCGTACAGGGCTCGAAGGCGGCGCTTCGGTCATCGGCATCACCTCGGGCAAGACCACAAGGGAGCAACTCACCGCCGCGGGCGCAGATGTCGTACTCGACGGGCTCGACGATGTGCCGCGAGTGCTCGCGGCGATCACCGCGTTGACCGTTGCTCCCGCCTGTTGACCGTGACAACAAGCGTCGTCGTGCCGACCCACCGCTGGCAGCCGCTGAGCGAAGCGACGCAGCAGCGCTGACCGGTTGCCGACTGCGCCAACCGCACCTTGGCGACGCCCAAATCGACACCGCTCCGAGGCATCGGTCGGGTCCCACGCCTTCGTGGGGCGCCGGATTACGTGAGTGATATTACCGGCGTGATGTGCCACCTCGGGTGGGATGGGGGAGCGTTGAGCACAGCGGCCAGATAGACCTCGCCATGAGATCGGCGAGGCCCCTTTGCCCGTGCTTGAGGCGGTCTTCAATGACGGTCGGCAGGAGCCGTCCTAACGAGATATCGAAGGGGGATCACCAGCAATGACCATGACGCCCGCTCGGCTGGTCGTAAACACCGGTGAGCTGGAAGGAGATCCGCGCGCTCCGATGATGGCGGGTGCGTCCTGCCTCGACCTGGCAGGCGGGCAAGGTGGATGGTGCGCGGATGCTCTCGCCCGGATGCCGTTTCCGTGCTCGCCGGAATTGTTGCAGCCGCTGAACCGGCTGCATGCGGTCAACAGCCGACAGTGGGACGCCGAGGATCGGGTGCGGCAAGCTCGGGATGGGGAGATTCCTGCCATCAAGCGGGAGATCGACGAACTCAACAGCCGTCGCCATGCACTCATCGAGCAGGTCGATCGAATCTTGGATGCGTCGTGGGGTGCGAACCAGGACCTGCCTCCCCTTACGGAGTCGATCGGCTCGGCGCTTGACCGACTCTCGGTGCAGACGCTTCGGATCATGCACACCGAGCGACTGGTCGAAGGTGACCCTGGCGCGGTGGAGCGAGTCACGATTCTCCGTCGTCAGCACGACGATCTGGTGTGGTCCATCGCGGTCGCTTGCGAGGATCTTGTGTCCGGCCGGCGGCGCACACCCCGGCCTGAGCGTATGAAGCTCTACGGAAAGCCCGGGCGATGAGCGCGGTCATGTTGATCCTCCGAGGCGCTGGGATCGATCCGCGATGACAGCTGATTCCTACGGGGATGGAGATGAGTTTGCGCGCTGGCGTAGCGGCCTGTTCCTGCGCCCCGACGGGGCCAATGCCAATGTGCTTGTCGAGCTCATTCGCTGCGCTCTCGATGAGGCCCTGAGCCATCAGGGCGAGGGGCCCGTGTATCCGCGTCTCGGCCAGGAGGGTGAGTGCTCACCGGTGGGTGACGGACGCCTGCCGGAGGGCCCTGTCGCTGCGGAGACGGTTCTCGGCCAATTGCGTGGGTGGCTGGCTGGGTCGGTCAAAGTGCATCACCAGATGTTCGCGAAGAACATCGTTCCGCCACCGTCGTTCGTCAACCTGGCGGCGTTGTGCGCGGTGTCGTTGTTCATGCCGAACGGCGTCACCGGGGAGGACGCCGCGGAGACCCTCTCCGCCGAGCTGTCCTCCGCTCGGGCGCTGGCGCGTCTGGCGGGGTACGACCCGGATCGGGCAGGCGGCTTGTTCACGTTCGGCGGCACGGCGACCAACCTGTACGCGATCAACGTCGGCATCTCCAAGGCGCAGCCCGACCACGCCGAGCGTGGGATCGAGCCTGGGATGGCCGTCGTCGGCTCCTGGCCGGCGCACTACTCGCAGAAGTCCGCGTGCGCCTGGCTTGGGATCGGTACCCGCAACTACATATCCGCTGCGTCGCTGCCGGACCAGACCACGGACCTGGAGTCGATGGAAGCGGCTTGTCGCGACGTACTGGCACGCGGGCACCGGCTTGCCTGCATCATGGGGGCAGGCGGGACGACCTCCAATATGGCTGTCGATGACTTCGCCGAGATCGCTGCGATGCGGGATCGGCTGGCCGCCGAATATGGGTTGGATTACACGCCCCACGTACATGCTGACACGGTCATCGGGTGGGCGTACCTCTGCTTTATCGATTACGACCTGCATCGCAATCCCCTCGGCTTCAGCCCACCTGTGGTGGCCAAGCTGTCACGGCTTGTGGAGCGCCTGAGAACGGTGCGGTACGCCGACTCGTTCGGAACGGACTTCCACAAGACCGGTTTCGCGCCGTATACCTCCAGCATGATCGTCATGCGAGACGGGCGAGATTTTTCGCGCCTGCGCCGCGATGGCGGAGTCATGACTCCGTTGTTCCATGACAAGGACGCCTACAACCCCGGGACCTTCACGCTGGAGACGTCCAGGTCGGCGGCGAACATGGTCGCGACCTGGGTTGGCCTGCAGACTCTGGGCAAGCAGGGGCTGCGGCAACTGCTCGGTCACGCGCTTGAGACAGCCGAAGCCCTCCGGCGCCACATTGATACCTTGGCAGGTCGCGACGCGACAGCCATCAACACACATTCATACGGCCCGGATGTGTTCGTGCGCTGTTACCCGCCGGATGACCCGGCTGCTACGGAGGAGGACTTCGGCGACACCAGTTCGGTGCGCCGAATAAACCAGTACACGTCCGACCTGTTCGCGTGGCTATCGCGTCAACGCATACCGGACGCCGAACAGATTGCGGTGAGCAAGTCCTCAGCGGCGTTCTACACACCGGCCGGCGAGCCCGTCGTGGCTCTGCGGGTGTACTCCCTCAATCCGTACTTCTCCGATGCTCACGCCAGAGAGCTGGTCGTGCGCCTGCTCAGGGCAAAGCGACGGTTCGACGCCACGTATATGGATGCAGATGTGCACGAGGGGGTCCGGTGAACCGACCGTCATTGAGCGGCCGAGAAGAGCTGCCGACGCGCTTCGCCGCCGCCGACCTCCCTGTCCGTGACTGTGTCGAGTTGGCGGCCGGCCTGGCCTCCTATGCCCGAAAACATGGGCTAGCCCGAGTCGAGGTGAGCGGGCCGTCGGCGATGGGTGACCTCATCGAGGAGTTCGGCTTCGATGAGGTGCGTTTCGTCGATGCCCACCACAAGCCCGCAGTGGACATTGCGGCGGTTCCCCGGACTTGGCGCTGCGGCCAACGCGGGCTGCGCTGCCTGAGCGACCAGCTCGTCGACGCGGCAAAAGACCCGTCGGGTGCGGGCACATCGATGTCAACGCTCCCCGGGGGAGCTGTGATGCGGTTTGCCCGGCATAACCGTCTCGGCGATGCGCTGAGCATCGTGACCGGCCTGGAGCGCTACTGCCACGACAACGCCGTGACGTCAGTTGCCGTGACCGGTTCACCCATCCTCGCCGAAGTTGTCGAGGTGTTCGCCTGCGAACGGGTGAGCTATGCCCCTTCGCCCAGCGAAGCGATCAGTGGCGACACAATCTTCGCCCGGTCTTCATGGAGCGTCCCCTGGCTCGACCGGTTCAACCACGCCGTCACCGACACCTTCGGGGGGCGAGCCCGCCACCGAGTACCGCCGCTGCCCCTCCGCCAGGCACCGACGCCTAGTGGCCGAGAGAGTGTGGTGTATTGCCAGCTCGATGCGCGTTCCAGCACCGCGCCACCGCGAGACTCCGCCCGGCGGCTCCTGGGCCAGGTTGCAGCGCACGGCGAAGTGCGAGTCCTTGGCGGCCCCGACACCGCGGCCTACCTCGGCCATGACCTGACCTACGTCAGGGCTGAGCTTCCCGAGATGGTCGCCCGTCTGCTGTCGTGCCGTCTCTTCGTGGGATGCGACAGCGGCCTGGGCCACCTCGCGGGTTGCCTCGGGGTGCCTGGCCTGATCGTCAGCACCGACGACTTCGAGACGACCTGGTCCTTCTTTCGAGGCTACGCCAGCCTCAGCGTTATCCCGCTCGCGGCAGCAGAGGTGCTCCTGCCATGAAGCCCCCGACAGAGCAGGCAGTCCTGCAGGCGGCCAGTCGCTGCCTGCGCCAAGAGGCCGTGACCGCGCACCGAATCCCGATGGGCCGCAGTCACTTCGTGTTCACGGTGAAGTTGGCGTCCGGTGAGTGCGTGATTGCGCGGATCACGCGACACGACCGCGCCGAGTGCTTCACCGGATTCGCGTATTGGCGACGCCAGCTGGCTGGGGTGGGAGTGCCCGTTCCCCGCGTGCTGTCCATGGACCTGAGCGGGACGGTACTGCCCTGGCCGATCATGTTCCTTGAGCGAGCCCCAGGTGCTGATCTCTGCAACGTCTACGCCAACCTTACGGCCGCCGAGAAGCGCAGCGTTGCCGACGACCTGCTCGATATCCAACACCGCACGCGCGGCCTCCCGCCCGGTCCCGGGTACGGCGGTATTGCCAGCTACGGCGACCTTCGTTGCCACCCGCGCTGGTCGGACGTGCTGTGGGAGTACTTCACCGGCGCGATCAATCAGCTCACGCCCCTGCAGCGGCAGCTCCCGGCCATCGAACAAATCCGCAGAACCATCCACGAGCTACACCCCGAGCTCGATGGCATCGACCCGCTGCCCTATCTGATCGACGCCACCCACCAGAACGTGTTGGTGGATGGCGGGAGAGTCACGGCGATCGTCGACCTGGACGAGGTCGGATTCGGTGACGCCCTGTACCCGCTCGGCGTCGCTCGCGCCGGCCTTCTGGCCCGTGGACCGGAGGCCGACTGCATCGAGCAGGTTGCAGCGCCACTGTGCGTCGGTCCAAACCGGCTGCGTGTATTCGACCTGTACTCAGCGATCGCATGCCTAAAAATGCTCGCCCCCAGTCCCCTCAGCGTCGCCGGCCCACCCTCCGCCGACAGCCAGATCGGCGCCCGGCTCCGGACCTTGCTCGATGCCTTCGCCGCCGCCGCGGCCCACGAGGAGTAACGCCATGTCCGGAATCGTCTTTGTGAGTATCGACGACTTCACCCGCGAGGGCTTCACCAACGGCCTGTTCCTGCAAGTTCGCGAGCTACTGCAACGCGTCATAACCCGCGGGCACCCAGCCAGCCTCGCCTGTATCGCCCAACGCAGGAACCCCGGAATCGAACGCAGAACCAGAACGGTCCAGGGTTGCACTGTCCACGAAACCTTCATCGGCGCCCCGGGGGCAGCGAGCGCGTACCGGCGGGCTCTTCAAGATCTTCTGAACGACCTGGACCCCGACGTGATCCTGCTCAACTCGTGCGCAGTCCGCCTCAACGAAGCGCATCACGCCGTGCTGGACGAAAGCCTTGCGAGCGGCCGGCAAGTAGCTGTCCTCGTTACCGACCAGCTATACCCCACAAGCGGTGACCACCCCGCCGACGAGGTCCGGAGCTACTACGGCCTGATGCGGCAGGCTGGCGTGCACGCGGTCAGCCAGACCATCGCCGACGCCTTCCACAGCCAAACCGGTGTGCCAGCGCACGTTCTCCCCAACCTCCTTCCCGAGCGACAAGTCAGCCCGGCACCCCCGGGCCCGGAGGGTCGGTTCCTGACATTGATCAATCACCACCCGATCAAGGGCCGGTGTGTCTGGGACGCGCTCATTCGACAGCGCCCCGGCGACGCCTACCTAGTCGTGGAAACCTGGCCCGATGCCCCGGCGTACGCGCCACCTTCACCGAACGTCCAAGTGGCCCCATTCGCCCCGGATCCCACCACGATCTACAACCGCACCAGGATTCTGCTGGTTCCGTCCCTAGGCCCGGAGGGTCTCGCACGAGTCACGCTTGAAGCAATGGAGTCAGGCGTGCCCGTCGTAGCTCACCGGATAGGCAGCCTGCCCGAGCTCGGAGACGCCGCGATGTTCATTGCCCCGCCCCCGATCGCCGGCTACGAGCTCGACGAGGGCAATGTGCTATATCCCGTGGTTTCCCCGGACGACATCAAGCGGGCCGCGCGGGATCTCGGTCAGGCGATCGGCGCGATCGATCACGATCCGACACTTCGGACCCGATTCGTGACCAATGGCAGAGCGCTCGTGCGTGACTACCGCGAGCACAGCGAAGCTGTCGTCGACCAGCTGCTCGGCACATGGTTCGGGGCTGCGTGATCCAGGACACTCCGATGTGGAGTGATCTTGGCTGTTCACTTTCCGCGCATGCCCGCTGACCAGCGCAAACGCAGAAGCCCGGCTGGAGGACTACACTGGCCGCCGCACTATACACGCGACTCAAGGAGACACAGACCGTGACGGCCATCGTCGACGAGCTCCAGTGGCGCGGGCTGATCGCCCACGTCACTGACGAGGACGCATTGCGCAAGGCTCTCGCGGACGGCCCCGTCACCTTCTATTGCGGCTTTGACCCGACCGCGGCCAGCCTGCACGTCGGCCACCTGGTGCAGGTGCTTACCCTCCGCCGACTCCAGCAGGCCGGGCACCGGCCGCTGGCGCTCGTGGGCGGCGCGACCGGCCACATCGGCGACCCTCGGCCGACCGCCGAGCGCACCCTGAACGACCCGGAGACCATCGCCCAGTGGGTGACCCGGCTGCGCGCGCAGATCGAGCCGTACCTCTCCTTCGAGGGCGACAACGCGGCGACCATGGTCAACAACCTGGACTGGACCGGGGGCATGACCGTGATCGAGTTCCTGCGGGACATCGGCAAGCACTTCCGGGTGAACAAGATGCTCACCAAGGACTCGGTCGCCCAGCGCCTGGCGTCCGATCAGGGCATCAGCTTCACGGAGTTCAGCTACCAGCTGCTTCAGGGCATGGACTTCCTGGAGCTTTACCGGCGGTACGGCTGCACCCTCCAGACGGGCGGCAGCGACCAGTGGGGCAACCTCACGGCCGGTCTGGATCTGATCCACCGCCGGGAGCCGCACGCCAATGTGCACGCGCTCGCGACGCCACTGATGACGAAGGCGGACGGCACCAAGTTCGGCAAGACGGAGACCGGCACGCTCTGGCTCGACCCGGAGATGACCACGCCGTACGCGTTCTACCAGTTCTGGCTGAACACGGACGACGGGGACATCTCGCGGTACATGCGCATCCTCTCCTTCAAGTCCCGTGCGGAGCTTGAGGAGTTGGAGAAGGTGACCGAGGAGCGGCCGCAAGCCCGCACCGCGCAGCGTGCGCTTGCCGAGGAGCTGACCACGCTGGTGCACGGCGCCGGCCAGTGCGCCGCCGTGATTGCCGCGTCGAAGGCGCTGTTCGGGCAGGGTGAGCTCGCCGAACTCGACGAGGCGACGCTGGCCGCCGCGGTCTCCGAGCTCCCGAACGCCAAGGTGAGCAAGCTCGGCCTGGTCACCGATCTGTTCGCGGAGGCTGGCCTGGCGGCGAGCAAGTCGGCCGCCCGTCGCACCGTGAAGGAGGGCGGCGCCTACGTGAACAACGTGAAGGTGACCGCCGAGGACGCGGTGGCCACGACCGACGAGCTGCTGCACGGACGCTGGCTGGTGTTGCGCAGGGGCAAGAAGAACCTGGCGGCTATCGAGGTCACCGGAGCCTGAAGCAGGCCGGGGATGGAAGCTCAGCCGTGAGCGGGAGGAGGAGTACTTCCGCTCACGAAGCTGGTCTACGGCGCCGAGAGGCAAGCAAGAGTCGGCATCAACCCTCGCGCCGGTCGTGTGGCACGACGGCCGGCCCGGGCACCTTTTGCACTCCCTGTCGGAGACCGACCGGGTACACGTGTCACATGGTTGGCCTCACTGTCCGTGCTATTGCCAGCGAGCTACGTCGATCTCCGACAAGATCGCGTTCGGACTTGCTGGTTTACGTGGCGGACGTGTCTTTCAAGTTGTAGTGGGCGAGGCGCTGCGGGAGCTCAGTAGGTAGCGGTGGCCAGCAGCTTGGGCAGGTCACGCATATCGTCGAACAGGGTGGTGCCTGGCCCTTCCAGCCGCGAGGCTGGTGTGAGACCGCCGCAGTAGCCGAAGGCCCGCATGCCGGCAGCACGGGCTGCCTGAACTCCGTATGCGCTGTCCTCGATTACCGCGCACCGCCCGGGTTCCACGCCCATGGAGCGAGCAGCGTGCAAGAAGAGGTCGGGGGCAGGCTTGCCTCGGGGGACGTCGGCAGCGCTGAAGATATGCCCCGCGAAGTGGTCGCTCAGCGCGACGATCTCCAGGTTTCTCCTGAGGCTGGCGTGGTTAGTGTTCGATGCGACGCAGACGGGCGTCGTGAGACCGTTCAGGGCTTCTACGACGCCATCGACAGCGGTCAGTTCCGCTTCGAAGGCAGCTTGATACAGATGCTCGTATTGCTGCAGCCAATCCTTCTCCAGACGCCGTCCAAGCCGTTCCTCCACAGCAGCCGTGTAGATCTCGGTGGACGAGCCGACGAACTTCTCGATGATCTCCGCCTCGGTGAATGCGCACCCCAGGTCAGCCGTGATCACCGCGTCCACTTTGACGCATATCCGCTCGCTGTCCACCAGCACGCCGTCACAATCGAAGATCACCAGATCAACAGGGCTCTGCGTCATGATCGGCAGTGTAGACCTGTGGTGACCAACCCCCGTGCCGCGTATGGCTGTCGTCGGGTTTGCCGTTCCTTCAGTGTCTGCCGTTGGCACCGCTCTCGACGTCCGCGTTCACGGGGCCCGTAGGGTCTGCTTCCATGCAGCGACTGGTGATCTTCGACCTCGACAACACCCTCGTTGACCGCCAAGGTCCCCTGGCGATCTGGGTCTCAGCCTTCTCCGCGCAACATGCTCTGGATGACCCTGCCCGAGCACGCCTTCTCCAGGTGGTGCGCGAGCGTGCCTCTCCTGAGACCTTCGAGGTGATCCGCGCGCAGCACGGCCTTGCCCCCTCACCCGAGATGCTGTGGCGCGACTACTGCGCCCACATGGCTCGCTCGGTCACATGCCCTGCTGATGTGCTCGAAGGCCTGTCCACACTCCGACGCACCGGTTGGAAAGTCGCCGTTGCCACGAACGGCGCGACCGAAATTCAGACTGCGAAGGTGGCCGCGTCAGGGATCGCCGATCATGTTGATGCGGTCTGCGACTCTGAGGCAGTCGGCGTCCGCAAGCCGGACGTGGCGATCTTCGAGAGAGCGGCCGCCGCCTGCGGGGCCGATCTTGCTCTCGGCGGCTGGATGGTGGGAGACGGGGTGGACACCGATATCCGCGGCGGCAAGTCGGCCGGATTGCGCACCATCTGGATCAGCCACAGCATGCCTTGGCCTGGAGAGGACGTGGCGCCGGACCATAGTGCAAACGATGTGCGCCAGGCGATCGACCTGCTGCTCATCATGGCGAGCTGAGAGGACACCGCGGGTGAGTTCGGAACCGACCACCGTTGGGCTGCTGCATCCCGGAAGCATGGGTGCAGCCTTTGGCGCCCAGTTGCGACGGCAGAACGTACGCGTGCTGTGGTGCACGGAAGGTCGCAGCAGTCGTTCCCGGCTCCGTGCCGAGAACGCCGGCCTCGAAGGCGTACAGAACCTGGTCCAGCTGGTGGCGCGCGCCGATGTGCTGTTGGCCCTGTGTCCACCTGCCGCTGCCGTGGACGTCGCGCAGCAGGTGGTCGGCTGCGGGTTCCGCGGGGGGTTGTATATCGAGGCAAACGCGATCACACCTCGCCGAGTTGGGGATATCGCTGAACTACTGCCGAGCGCAGTCGTCATCGACGGCGCTGTGGTCGGCTCCCCGCCCGTGGGCGGCAAGCAGCCCACTCTGTATCTGTCCGGCGACCCTGATGGTTGCTCCCAGGCCACGGCCCTGTTCGTCGGCAGCGACGTGAAGACTCACGTGCTGGGCGCCGAGGTGGGAGCTGCCTCTGCGCTGAAGTTGTCGTACTCGAGCTACCAGAAGGCTTCCCGTGTCCTGGCCGCGCTCGCCTACGGCGTCGCCGACGCCAGCGGTGTCGCCGATGAACTCCTCAAGATCGCCGGGAAGCGTGGTGGAAGCTACCTGGCCGAGACCGGCTACATTCCCAAGACGGCCTCCCGCGCTTGGCGCTGGGGCCCCGAACTGGACGATGCAGCAGCCCTGCTGCGAGAGGCTGGGTTGCCAGATGACCTGATGCGAGCAGCCAGCCGAGTTCTCCATCGATGGTCGGATGCCCGAGACTGCGAGCTCACCGTCGCCGAGGCACTCTCGTTCCTGCAAGCCGCCCCTGACCGCGAGGGACACGACGAACTGTAAATGCGTGCGTTGTTCCGCCGGCCCTCAGCTGCCGGAGCGAACTAGGAGATCAATCTTTCGCGCCGCCTCTGTAGGGGACATGGTGTCGGTATCGAGCCGCAGGTCCCAGGCGAAGTCCGTGCTGGCCGAGAGGTCTTGGGCCGTGGCTTCCCAGGCAGCCACGCGGTCCTCGGTGTCACTGTCACCACGTGCCTTGGAACGGATCGCGGTGCACTCGCGCGAGCACCACAGCAACGCCCGGGTCCACGAGGCGGGAAACTTCTCCATCACCATCTCCAGGCCAGTGATCTGCCCGAGGTGCAGGATGGGGATGCGGCCGTCCTGCATGGCTGTGGCAAGTCCTGGGCGGTCCACAAGGTAGATGTTGCCGTACCTGTCGTTGCGGTAGATCACGTCTTCGCGTGCCTCAAGCTCCGCGAGCTGTTCGGTGGTCCCCATCCGGTAGCCTTGGGTGCGGCCGCTGCCGATCTTGAGGCGTTCAAACGCGCTGTACGCATCGTCGAGCTCGCACAGTGCCGCGGTAATGGTGTCCTTGCCGGACGCGGGCGGGCCGTACAGCAGGATGCCCTGGCTCATGCGAACACCGTCCCGATGACCTGCCGAACCTGATCAGTAAGGGATATCGCCGCACCGAGCCGGTTGTCGACCACCAGGTGCGGTACGACTGGTCGCAGTTCCGGATCGACCGACGCGGCGTACTCGTCCCAGTTCTGCAGCTTCCAGCTGTCGCGGGCTGCCGACCGGAAGCTGATGTACTCGTGCATGGTCTCCAAGTCGCATTGGATCCAGATGACCGCCACGGTCACCCCCCGCGCCTCGCACCGGTTGGTCAGGCGGCGCATCCACCGCTCATCGCTCACCTCGGCGACGAACGGTGCGGTGAGCACGGTGCTGATCGAGCAGTCGACGTTGGCGTAAGCGGTCTCCAACAAGCACTGGTACTCCAGGGGCCGCACCTTCTCCCGGTACGTCGAGGAGTGGCGGTCGTTGGGATCGCTCCCCATCTCCACCAGAAGCCGCTCAACAAGCGGACGGGTGATGGGGTCCTTGTCGAGCACCGGCCATCCTGTGAGCCGCGAGATGAATCGCGAGAACTCCGACTTGCCGCTGCCGGCGAATCCGCCCACCATCAACAGCGTGGGCCGATTCGGATCGCCCCCGGTATGCCGGCGTTTCCACGCGTCTACGATCCGCTGCTGAACCTCTCGGCCATTGCTGTCGGCGTCGCCCGGGGCAATCTGCAGCACCGCGCGCTCAACGGCCAGCACGTGATCGCCGAGCGGCTCTGCCCCCGACGGGGTGAGCTGGAGCTGGGTCTGCTCACCCGGCAGCGCCTTACGGAACCCCAGCTCGGGCTCGGTAGCTCGGTAGAGAAGACAGTAAGCCCGGCGGTAATGCGGACCGGGATACACTCCTTGCTCGTGCTGCCACAGAGTCTGGAAGTTCGCAGCCGGCACGTTGAGTCCAGCAGTTCGCGCGACTTCACGTAGCCGCTCACCGGCACCCTCAAGCGTCAGACCGTGTGCTTCGCGCATGGCGCGGAGCTGGTCCGGACGCCACCCCGCGCGGCGCTTCGCCATGAGTGCTACCGCCTGACTGTTGCTCGCCATGATCGAGACCTTAAGTCTGCCCCATGCGAACGCAGGTGTAAGCAGATGTTGAAAAGTCACGTCGCCCGATGATGAGCAGCTTCGCCAAGCACCAGTGATACTCCGCGACGCCGAACGCCGGTGTGATGGGGCCCACTCCGGTGGCGCACTTGCCGGATCCACGGTTGATCAGCAGGCGAAGGAGACGATCACAGTGTCAGGGCCGCGAAGCACTGAGGTAGTTGGATCTGCGCGCCGTCGGTGCATCAGCTGCCAGTGCCGCCTGAGCAGGTACAACAGTGATGACGTCTGTGCCGGCTGTGGTCGCAGGGGGACGACGGAACAACCTGCGTGCCCCTTCGTCCCGCCCCGCGTCTGGGATTGCCGGGATGTCAGAGACGCGCTGGTCCAGCGTGACTTCGGCACTGTCTGCCGGCTCATACGAGAGCACAGTCGGCTCCGCCAGGAGGACATGGCCCTGCTTACGGGCCTGAGCCAGGCCTTTCTGTCGCTGCTGGAGTCCGGACAGCGGCGCCTCACCAACATCGACCGGATCATCGTGCTCCTGGACGGCTTGAACGCCCCGATTGACGTCACGGGGCCGATGCTCCGCCCCGTACCCATCGCTCAGGATCTACCGCTCCGAGCGGTCTCCTAACCCCAGGCGGACAGGAGGAGTCCACGACCCCGCTGCCGCGCCAACGGAAAGAGGGGCGAGTTCGCGTCCTCTCGTCGAACCGGCATTTGGAACCGGTCTACCTCTTAGCGCACGACTGCCTGCTCCGGATGTACGCCAAGGAGCCGGTGCAGCTCCTCCGTGACCACGCGGTACGCGTTCCCAAGCCTGAGGACAGCGACCGGATACTCGCCCCGCTTCGCCAAGGCGTATCCCGTGCTGCGGCCGATCGTAAGCGCCTTATTGGCCGTGTCGAGGTCGACGGCGACAGGCAGTGCGAGCAGCTCTTCGCGGGTCATCCCCCGGACAGCCTTGCATGTAGCCATGATGTGTTCCGATCGCCGAAAGTTGTGCTGGCAGCGACATGAGTATCACGGATGTTGCGGCCACCCATTTTGACGTCGTAAGTTGCAGCTATGACAAATCTTGACTGGTCGCCGAGCTTCACCGCCCGCGTCGCGGAGCGGATGCGCGAGGCACGTAAGGCCGCTCGCCTCACCGTCGCCGAGGCAGCCGAGGCATGCGCCGCCCTGGGTCTATCGGTTCCGAAAACGACGATCACGAATCTGGAGACCAGGCGTCGCAGCTCAATCGACCTCGCGGAGTTCCTCGTCCTGGCCGAGGTCTACAAGGTCCCGCCGATCAGCCTGCTGTTCCCTCTGGGCACGGAAGCCTCCGTCGCTGTGCTCCCCGATCGGGAGGTCTCGACCTGGGAGGCGGTGGCCTGGTTCACCGGCGAGACACCTCTGGAGAAGCCCGCGCCGGAAGGCTCCGCCCGTGACGTGCTGGACACTTTCCGTGGCCACAGCGACGCTGTGGCCACGGCCCTGGCCTCCACCCGCCTGGCGAAGGAGCGGCGCCGGAAGGCCAGCAGCACGCTCGACTCGGGGCGCCGCGAGACCCTCCTCGAAGCCGCTGCCTCATACGAACAGCTTGCCTTCGACGACTGCAGAGAGCTGCGGGAGTTTCGCAACGCGATGCGGGAGCGTGGCCTCGTCCCACCGGCCCTCCCTGCCGATCTCTCCTTCGTCGATGAGCACGACCCCGAGGACTAGCCGTGACCAGCACCACCGCGTCCGGCGGCACAGCCACTCGGCGCTGTTCCTGCCGCAACCCCGAGACCGGCAAGAACTACGGCAAGGCGTGCCCCAAGCTCACCAATCGGCGCCACGGCACCTGGGCCATACGCCACGAACTGACCAACCGGGCAGACGGAACGCGCCGCGAATTCCGCCGCAGCGGTTTCGAGTCCTCGGCGGACGCGACCAAGGAACTGAACAAGGTCCGCGCCCTGCTCGCCATACCCGACGATGACGACCCGGCGGGTCAATCGGCGATCAGCGACATGCTGGAGACCTGCTCCAGGAACAAGGAACCGCTGCCGGACTACGACGAGACACGTCGGCGGCTGGCGGCGGGACAGGCCCTCAACCCCAAGATGTCGGTAGCCGAGTGGCTCGACCTCTGGCTCGGCGGCAAGAAGCGCCTCCGTGTGAGCGGCTACAAGCGGTACGAATGCGACGTCCGCGTTCACCTCAAACCCCACCTAGGCGAGGTGCGCCTCGACAAGCTCAACGTGCCTCACCTGGACCGGATGTTCAACGCCATCAACGAAGCGAACATCGAGATCCAGGAGCAGAACACCCAGCGGCGCGCCGCCATCGAGGAACTGAAGACCATCGCCTGGAAGGGGGCTGAGAACCGGGCCCGCCGCAAGTGGTTGCAGGCCGCCATCGACCAGATGCCGCCCTTCCGCCGGGTTACCAGCGTCAACACGCAGCACCACATCAAGGCCACCCTGCGCGCCGCGCTCAACACTGCCATCGCCCAGCGGATCCTCCCGAACTACAACCCGGCCGAGCACGTCGAGCTGGAGCCCGGCACCAAGCCCAAGGCTCTCGTATGGACCGATGAACGGGTGGCTCACTGGCTGGCCACGGGCGAAAAGCCCAGCCCGGTGATGGTCTGGACGCCGGAGCAGACCGGCAAGTTCCTGGACCACATCGTCGGGCACCGGCTGGAGGTCATGTGGCGGCTGATCGCCTTCCGTGGCCTGCGCCGAGGCGAGGGCTGTGGCCCGCGCTGGATCGACTACTCGAAGAAGTCGCGCTCGCTGGAGATCGCCACCCAGCTCGTCCAGGACGGATGGGACGTCCTCGAAGGTCTCCCGAAGACCAACAGCGGCATCCGTTCCATCGCGCTCGATGACGAGACGGTCGAACTCCTGGAGGCGCACAAAGCCGCGCAGGAAGAAGCGAAGCGCAAGTGGGGCGACGCCTGGAAGGACACCGGCCGCATCTTCACCGAGGAGGACGGCTCCTGGCTGCACCCCGGCAAGATCTCCGACCTCTTCGAGCGCCTTGTCGCCGAGGCCGGCCTGCCGCCGATCCGCCTGCACGACCTGCGCCACGGTGCCGCAACTCTCATGCTCGCAGCCGACGTCGACATCAAGGTCGTCTCCGAGACCCTGGGTCACAGCGACACCCGCATCACCCGCGACATCTACCAGTCCGTCCTCGACGACCTGGCCCGCGCGGCGGCAGAGGCCGTCGTCAAGCTCGTGCCCCGCGCCCCGCGGGCGATCCGCTCGGTGATCGAGCAGCGTGCGGCCCGCCCTGCTCCCGCCATCGGCGCCTCGCCCCGCTGTACGTGCGAGTGCACTTGCGGCGCCGCCCAGGGGGAAGTGCTCACGGCGTAGTCGGTGTGGCCTTCGTCTATCGCGCCCGGGCACAGGGCCTCGTTCCCTTCGCCCGGGCGCTCGTGGTGGGCCATCTACCTCCGTGCCGTCCGGATGGACCACCACTCGTAGGCGTCTCACCACGCCGAGACGACATGGCCACGGTGGTAATGCGCAAGGGGCATCGCATGGGCGCGTCGCGTGACACCTGCTGCTCGGGAAGGCATCGTCGGTAGTGGCCTTACGGGAGGCCACTCCTGACATTGCCCGACCGCGGTGTCGTCACAGGAGAAAGAAGTCGATGTCTGCTCCACCCGCGGCAGTACCCACAGCACCGTGTCGAAGCAGTCTGCTCTCGTACCCGCCGTGCTGGGTCGGCAGCACGCGAGGACAGGGACAGACATGCCGCACGGATACGCCGACCGCAACGCGAAGCGCTTCCACCGCTACACAGGACTTACGCACACGCAGGCGCTCCAACAACTGCACGCCCTGCCAGCCGGATGGCCGCGCATCCCCGAAGCCACCGGCCCCCAGCGCCTTCTTGAAGCCCTGGTGTTCGAGCACCTCCGGGGGGACGTTGACTACTTCAGGCATCCGATCGGGATCAGCTCTGTCTCCCCGCGTGCGGATGGCGTCGTCGTAAAACTGGACGCATCCGTGACACGGCACGGCCACCCGCTGGTGGCCCACGCCCTGGAAGGACTGCTGCCGGCTGAACTGCCTGATGCGATGAAGTCCGACGAAGAGGTACACGTCCTCGGCGTACCTGGCATTCGGGTCACCCAAGCTTCAACGAAGGCCCTCCACCTGTCCCTGGCCGAAACCAGCGCGAGAGTGGTCCTCACGTGCGACGGCGACATCAACTGGTCCACGCTGACCGCTGAACGCGAAGCAAGCCTGGCAGCTGACGGATACCGGCCATGTTGGAGTAACCCAGACATGACGCAACCGGAAAGAGCCTTTCGCCACGATCATGCCGAACTCTGCAAGGCCGTCGAGGAAGCGTCCTGGCTTCCCAGCGGACTGCTGCGCCGCAGCGGCCTGTTCCACGAGGTGAGCGCCGCGTACTGCACGCGTTATTGGGTGACCTGGGACCGCTGGCACTTCGAGCTCAAGCACGATCCCGGAGTCCGGCCCCCGCACAACGAATTCATCGACCATCTGACGGACCCCAAGTGGGGCTTGGACTTGATGGTCGACAAGCTCCACTGCGAGTGCGACGCGTCGTGGGCGGACCCCCAATACGACCGTCAATGCACCGCGGAACTCAGCAGCCCCAAGAGCCGAGCGGGCACGCTCCAGTTGCGTTTCCGGGCAATGGGAACCTGGTACGGCTCGCACGACACCTATCAGGATCTACTGCGTGCTGGCGCCGATCCGGCATGGCTGAGCCGGGTCATGCCCCAGTACCACTGTCGAGACCGCACCGAGCATTAGCCCCCGTGGCGGGCGGCGAACATCATCGCCGACTCCACGTGCTCCGCCGTGCCAGGAGGTGTGGCGGAGCACTGGCAGGCCGCGTGCGTGCACAGTGATCACTCAGGCAGCGTCTCGTTGGTCCACTCCACGCCGGCTTCTTATGCCCAGCGCATCAGCCGGTCCCGCCAGTCGCTGCCCCAGTACCTCCCGCGAATTGCGCCGTGGTCGGTGAACTGCGGGGCTTCGGGCACACCGAAGGCTTGAACGAGACCACTGGTCAGGCGATACGCACCGGCCACCAAAGGTGGACCATCATCGGCTGTGTCTTCGAGTACCGCCCCGACGTGGTCGAGGGCTGCCTCGCCGGCACCGGCCTGGTCAGGGACGGCTGACCGACATCACGAATTCAAGTTCAGGTACCACTTGCATCCACGCCGATGATTCTTGGTCTCGCTCGCCGCGGAAGTTTGGCACGATCCCATGCCTGCCCCCACATCTCGACCTCACCGTCCGGAACTCCGCATGCTCGGGAGAACGCGATAACGAACCCCCGACTCGGAACATTGGCGCGGTTCAAGAACCTGCCTAGGGTTGAACGAGGAATCCGCTCACCGCGGCTGCGTGCACGAATATCCAATTCTCGGTAGGAGGGGGCGCCTTCCCTTCGATACAGGTAAAGCATTGCCTCGTGAAGCTCTGAAAAGTCCCGTACGAAGGATATGTGTACGGTGCGGTTTTGACGACGACCATCACTCACCTGAACTCGATCACGGAAAGCCCTTGTCCAGAAGTACTCGGCTGTACTGGCATCACCCCCGCACCCCTCAACGAAGGCAACTACCACCTCCAGTTTCGGCACGGACTGTCCGGAGGCGGCCCGAGCCAGCGTTGCCGCGCTGAATGGAGTGCGTTGGGCCAATTGCGCGTAGGTGATGCCGGCCTCCCGGCGCGTAGTCCGAAGCCACGACGCCAGGAGTGCCAGGGCCTTGTTGGGCGTGTCGATCAGGTTCTCTCGACGCCCCATCGCTAGTTACGGGCGGTTCCCGGGAGAACCAGCCACGTACGCCGCATGCGACGCACGAGACGGACGCCCAAGGAGCACGCCTCTCCCAGGAGGACGAGCACCCCCAACGTGGGCATCCCGGACAGCGAAAGAACAACCGCCAAGACGATGACCACGATGATGAGGGTCACTTCCGGGAACGTCAGCGGGCGCACCTGGGGCTCGGCGCAGTGTGCGTGCTGCGGCTTGCGACTCAAGGGATATCCCCTCTCATTGTCTGCTGCGGACTCCAACTCCACGCGTCTCGGGGGCGGTTGCCGACGCCACCCGTACGCAGGGATCGATAGTGACAGGTGCCCATGCGCGAAGGCCAATCGCTGGCCTCACCGGGCCCGTTTTGTTGCACCGACGTCCCGATCTGGGGACAAAAAACCTGGGGGGCTCCGCCGCAGGTCAGCGTGGGTGTGGTGGAGCAATCATCTCAGTTTTGTCCCAAGAGCAGTTGACCGCGGCTTCGGCGTCGTCGAACGATGGCCACTATCACCAGGAGTGGCTCATCGGAGCGCTCATGGATACCCCGGGTCACTGCGGACTCCACCCATGGATTCGGGAGCAAAGAGCTGGCCGCGTTGCCGCGAAGGCCGCTCAACTCACGGTGCTGCTCCGGCGTTCCAGAGCAGCACCGTGCAGTCCCAACCCTTGGCTGCCTGGAGGCGGGCTGCTCCCGCTAATGAACTTGCATTCGTGATGTCGGTCAGCCGTCCATGACCAGGCCGGTGCCGGCGAGGCAGCCCTCGACCACGTCGGGGCGGTACTGGATCTGCTTGAGCCTGCGCTTCACGGCTCTGGTGATCTGGCCCAGGTCGGCTGCGGCGAGGTTGCCGATGTCGCGTTTGACCATCGCCCAGATGCCCTCCTGCGGGTTCAGGCCCGGTGGTACGAGGGCAGCCTGGAAGACCGTGAGCCAGTCGGCGTTCGCGGCGATGAACTCCCGCACGGGGAGGTCAGGCGGATGCGGACGTTGTCCCACACCAGCACGATCGGGCCGCCGAGCTGGATACGGGCCCGGATAAGAAGGTCGCGGAAGTCGCACCAGCCAAAGCCCTTCAGCTGATCCTTGCGCCCGCTGTACTCGCGGACCGCATAGAACATCCGGGACCGCTCGCCCGGCTTCTAGCAGGTCATGCCCGCCATCGACACCCGTCCCGACCCCCGGCCCCGCACCCGCACCACCTGGGTGCAGCCCTTGCGGCCCCAGGTCCTGGCACGCAGCGGCGTCATCGACTGCCCGGCTTCGTCCTCGAAGACGATCCAGCCGTCGCACGCCGCCGCGGCGCTCTTACCCGCGGCCATACCTCCTTCTTCCGCAGCTCCACCGCCTCCTCATCGCGCTCAATGGCCCGCCGCGCGGGCTGCTGCCACGACCAGCCATGCCGCTTCAGCAGCCGCCAGGGGGCCCTCCACGGTGCAGGAGACGCGGAAGAGCCGGCCGATCAGCGTCTTCACCCGCGCCAGCGTCCACCGCTGGTCGGCCCAGCCATGGGCGAGCGGACCCCGCTCCAGCTCCGGCTCAAGCCGGGCCATCTGCGCCGGACCGTGTCTCGGGCGGCCTGGCGAGGCCTTCGACAGGACCCCGGCCTCGCCACGCTCACGCCACTGCCGACGCCACCGCTCCACCGACCGCTCACTCATCCGCAGGGCGGCAGCGATGTCCTTGTTCTTCTCCCCGCCCTTGAAGCGTTCCACGGCCTCCAGCCGGATCCGCTCCCGCTAGCCCTCCCAGCGTCGGTCAACCCACCGCCCTGTGCGTATCTCACGCCCCACAGGGCTACCGGACCGACCAGCCCTCGTCAGGCGAACAGGCCCGACATCACCCAATCAAGTTCAGTAGCGCTCGGCCCGTTCGCGGAGAGTCCGGGCGAGCGCGGCATGATGATGCATGACGGGGACGGTGGCGGCGTCCACCTCGTCCTGACCGTGGACCTCGCCACAGGGACAGATGCTCCAGCCGTCGGTCTCAACGCGTTCGGCCACCGCGTCCACCAGTTCGGCCAGCTCGTCGAGCACCCCGACCGGGACCTCCGCTGCCCCCTCGGCATGGCGTTTCACGAGGGCGGCGCCGATCTCGGTGGCCAGGTCCAGGAGACGCGCCGCTGCCGCACCATCGCCATTGAGGCTGGCGTACTTTCCAGCCTGCGAGGCGGCCATGACCAAGTGGCCCAGCGACTCGACGGGCGCGGCAACCGCGCGGTCGTCGACGCGCACCGGGCGCACCCCGTGCGGTGCGCTGGCTCCCTGACCATCCCCGGCCGCCGCTTTCATGATGATCCCGGCGACGGCCTCCGGAGTCACCAGGTGGACAGCTTCCTCATGGTCCATACCCGCCTGCTTGGCCATGGTTCCGACGAGGTGAGCTGCGACACGCTCCACCGCCGTCAGCTCCACCTCGACTCCGTGGGTCAACAGCACAGCACTCGACTGCGCCACCAGGGTCTGGAACGGGAGGTTGTCCGTCGGATCTGCCACGTTCCCCAGCCTAGAAGGGGGCATTGGAGCAGTTCCACAAAACTGCCTGATCGCCGAGAAGCCGCGCCTGGCCGCTCGGGGGGCGCTTCGGCGGTCTTCCTCGCGCACCCCTCTGCACAAGCTCTGCGCTCATGCGCTCCCCTCGCGCACCCCTTGGATTCAGTGGCACGAAACGAGGGGACACTACCGGCCGCAGTGGCACCCCCACGCAAGAGAAAAGCCAGGTCAGACGGGGTCTGACCTGGCTTTCTGGCTGAGCCGCCTAAGGGAATCGAACCCTTGACCTACGCATTACGAGTGCGTTGCTCTGGCCAACTGAGCTAAGGCGGCGTGGTGCGCGGCCCAGTCTACACATCGCAGAGGGGTGGTCTGTAACCCGTTTAGGAGCTGGTCAGGGAAGGGCGGGGTGGGTGTGGGGCAGGTCACGTGCAGCGCTTGTTCTTGGGCGGGGCGGTGCCTTCGAGGAGGTAGGTGTTGATCGCGGTGTCGATGCAGTCGCTGCCGCGGCCGTAGGCGGTGTGGCCGTCGCCCTCGAAGGTGAGGAGGGTGCCGCTGGAAAGCTGGCCGGAGAGGGCCCGGGCCCAGGTGTAGGGGGTGGCCGGGTCGCGGGTGGTGCCGACGACGAGGATCGGGTCGGCGCCCTTGGCCTCGATGCGGTGGGCCGAGCCGGAGGGCTTGACCGGCCAGTATGCGCAGTTCAGGGCGGCCCAGGCGAAGTTCTCACCGAAGACCGGGGAGGCCTTGCGGAAGCTGGGCAGGGCGGCGCGTACCTGGTCGGGGGTGGTGAAGGCGGGCGCGAGGTCGAGGCAGTTCACCGCGGGGTTGGCGTACATCTGGTTGGCGTAGGTGCCGTTGGGCTCGCGCTCGTAGTAGCTGTCGGAGAGGGTGAGCAGCCCGCGGCCGTTGCCGGTCTTGGCCTGGGTGAGGTAGTCGCGCAGCATGGGCCAGGCGCGCTGGTCGTACATCGCGGCGATGACGCCTGTGGTGGCGAGGGACTCGGTGAGCTTGCGCTCCTCGCCCGTCTCCGCCGGGTGGGCGTCCAGCTTCTTGAAGAGGGCGGAGAGCTGCCGGCCGGCGTCCTCGGCGTTCTTGTTGCCGAGCGGGCAGCCCGGCTTCTTGACGCAGTCCTTGGCGAACGCCGTGAAGGCGGTGTTGAAACCGGCGGTCTGGTCGATGTTGATCGTGCGGGCGTCGAGGTCCGGGTTCATGGCCCCGTCCAGGACCAGACGGCCGGAGCGGGTGGGGAAGAGACCGGCGTAGGTCGCGCCGAGGAAGGTGCCGTAGGAGGCGCCCACATACGTCAGCTTCTTGTCGCCCAGGACGGCACGCAGGACGTCCATGTCGCGGGCGGCTTCGATCGTGGAGACGTGCGGGAGCACCTTGCCGGAGCGGGTTGCACAGCCCTTGGCGAAGTCGCGGTAGGCGGTGGTGAGTGTGTTGACCTCGGCCGGGGAGTCCGGGGTCTGGTCGGTCTGGGTGTAGCGGTCCATCTGCTTGTTGGACAGGCACTCGACCGGTTCGCTGCGGTCCACGCCGCGCGGGTCCATCGCCACCATGTCGTAACGGGCGCGGACCGACGCGGGCTGAGGCGCGTACTGCGTGAGGTAGTCGATCGCCGAACCGCCGGGGCCGCCCGGATTGACCATGAGGGAGCCGAGCCGGCTGCCGGGACCCGAGGCCTTCTTGCGGGCCACCGCGAGCTTCAGGTCCGTGGACGGGCTGGGGTGGGCGTAATCCAGGGGCGCCTTCATCGTGGCGCACTCGAAGCCCTCGGCGCCGCAGGAGTGCCAGCTCAGCTTCTGGTCGTAGTAAGGGCGGAGGTTGGCCGGGACGGCGGTCGGGAGGGGCTGGAGGGAGCCGTCCCCGGCGGGGCGCCGGACGCCGGCCTCCGTCGAACGGCCCGGGGACGCCTCGGCGTCCGGGGACGAGGTCTCCGTGGAACAGCCGGAGATCAGCAGAGCGGTGGCCGCCAGGACGGCGGCGGCGGGGGTGCGGAGCAGGCGGCTGGTGGCCATGGGCGGTCCCTTGGTCTCGGTCCCCTGAATCTGGAGCCTGGAGTGCGGGGCGGGGATGTGGAGGTGAGCCGTGGAATGCGAGTGGTCCCTGGGTGGAGTGGGGTGGGGATGGGGGGTGGGGTGGGGTGAAGTGGGTGGGGTGGGGAGAGTAGCGGTCTGCGGTCGGTAGTGGGCCGGTAGCGGTCAGTGGTCGGTGAGCGGCGGCCGGTGGTCAGTGGGTGGGTGCTTGAAGGGCAGTGGGTGGGTGCTTGAGGGGCAGTGGGGGGTGGTTGAGGGGGCAGTGGGGGGTGGGTGCCGGTGTCAGCCCGTGCGGAGGGCCGCTGTCATGGATTCCACTGCCAGGAGGGGGGCGACGTTGCGGTCGAGGGCCTCGCGGCAGGCGATTACGGCCTCTATGCGGCGGAGGGTGCGTGCGGGGGTCGAGGTGGCGGCGATGCGCTGGACGCTGTCGCGTACTTCGTCGTTGGCGAGCGGGACGGAGGCGCCCATCTGGAGGGCGAGGACGTCGCGGTAGAAGCCGGTGAGGTCGACCAGGGCCAGGTCGAGGCTGTCGCGCTGGGTGCGGGTCGCGCGGCGCTTCTGCCTGTCCTGGAGCTCCTTCATGACGCCGGCCGTGCCGCGGGGCAGCCGGCCGCCCGTCCCGGCGGCGGCGCCGAGCGCGGCGCGCAGCTCCTCGGTCTCCTTCGCATCGACCTCCTCGGCGACCTGCTTGGCGTCCTCCCCCGCGGCGTCGATCAGCTCCTGGGCGGCCTTGAGGCAGCCGCCGATGTCGTCGATGCGGAGGGGGAGCCTCAGCACCGCTGCGCGGCGGGCGCGGGCGCGCTCGTCGGTGGCGAGGCGGCGGGCCCGGCCGATGTGGCCCTGGGTGGCGCGGGCGGCCCGGTCGGCGGCTTCCGGGTCGATGCCGTCGCGCCGTACGAGGACGTCGGCGACCGCGGCCACCGGCGGCGTACGCAGGCTGAGGTGGCGGCAGCGGGAGCGGATGGTGGGCAGGACGTCCTCGATGGAGGGGGCGCAGAGGAGCCAGACCGTACGGGGGGCTGGTTCCTCCACGGCCTTGAGGAGGACGTTGCCGGCGCCTTCGGTGAGGCGGTCGGCGTCCTCCAGGACGATCACCTGCCAGCGGCCGCCGGCCGGGGACAGCGAGGAGCGGCGCACCAGGTCGCGGGTCTCCTTGACGCCGATGGACAGCAGGTCCGTACGGACGATCTCCACATCGGCGTGCGTGCCCACGAGGGCCGTGTGGCAACCGTCGCAGAAGCCGCAGCCGGGGGCGCCCCCGAGCGCGCGGTCGGGGCTGACGCACTGCAGGGCGGCGGCGAAGGCGCGGGCCGCGGTGGCGCGGCCGGAACCGGGCGGGCCCGTGAACAGCCAGGCGTGCGTCATCTGGGAGGCGCCGCCCCGGTCGGACGGCGGCTCGGGCGCCGGCTGCGCGCCGCGCCGGGCCTCCTCCGCCGCGTGCTCGGCCGTGACGACGGCGTCCGCATCGCGCGCGGCCGCGGCCAGCTGCGCCGTCACCCGGTCCTGGCCGACCACGTCGTCCCATACCGCCATCGCTGCCTGCCGTTCCTTTCCGTTCCGTGCCGCGCGTGTCTTGCTCGACCCATTGTGGTGCAACCCACTGACAAGCGAATCCGGAAGCCGGTTCCGGACGGTCCGCAAGCCCGTTCCCGGCGGCCGGCCGGCGCCCGCCCGGAAGCGGATGCCGACGGCGTGCCTGCGGTACTTGGCGCTGCCGCGCACATCGTCGATCGGGTTGCAGGCTCCGGAGGCGAGCTGCGC